>JANOYH010000347.1:0-3976 GCA_031428775.1 Bacteroidota bacterium | reverse complement strand
TGAATTCATGAGAACAGGTCGTACACTTAGGTTAATTCGATTGTTGCGCATATTAAGGGCTTTTCGTTCTACCATGCACTTGGTAAAATTTGTATTTAAAAATCGAACCCAAGGCACGCTAACCGCAGTAACCATTATCGCCATTTTAATGGTTATTTTTTCTTCCATTGCCATTTTACAAGTAGAGCATGATCCACATAGCAATATCAAAACGGCAGAAGACGCCCTTTGGTGGTCGTATGTGACCGTTACTTCTGTGGGGTATGGCGACAAATTTCCAGTCACTACAGAAGGCAGGGTACTTGCTGCAATGCTTATGACAGTAGGCGTGGGATTATTCGGAACTTTTACTGCCTATATGGCTTCATGGTTTATTGAACAAACAAAAAATGAAAGCATTAAATGAGGCAAAATCTTTCTTTTATATACTTTTGTAGATGGTTTTATTTGACTTGCATTTTTTTGTTTCTGGTACAATTGTCTATTGCACAATCTTATGTACCGGAAAAAAATAATGCTAAGGTAACGGTACAGCCGTTGATTGATATACAGGCTTTTGCCTTTAACTTAAAAGACGTGCGTTTGTTGGAGGGCAGCCCTTTCAAAAACGCCATGAATAAGGATGCGAGTTATTTATTGTTATTAGAAAATGACCGTTTGTTACACCGTTTTTATTTGAATGCGGGTCTACCCATCAAGGGTAAAATTTATGGTGGATGGGAGAACAGCGGTTTATCAGGCCATACCCTCGGACACTATCTTTCTGCCTGTTCTATGATGTATGCATCATCAGACGACAATCGCTTCAAAACAAAAGTAGATGCGATTGTGGAGGAATTGGCCATTTGCCAGCAAGCAAGAAAAACAGGTTATGTTGGTGCCATACCTAATGAAGATTCCATATTTGGAAAGTTAGCGAAAGGCGAAATCACGACAGGTGGGTTTGACATGAATGGAGGCTGGAGCCCTTGGTACACCGTACACAAACTAATGGCAGGTCTATTAGATGCCTATCTCTATGCAGATAATCAGCTAGCATTAAAGGTATTGATAGGCATGGCTAATTGGACGGAGCAAACACTCGCCAACCTTTCTGAAGCACAATTACAGAAAATGTTGAAATGCGAATACGGCGGAATGAATGATTTATTAGCCAATTTGTATTCAGTAACAGGCCAAAAAAAATGGCTCAACTTATCGTATAAATTCTATGATGATTTTGTAATGAAGCCTTTGTCAGAACAGAAAGACCCCCTTCCCGGTAAACACAGTAATACCAATGTTCCCAAAGCAATAGGTAGTGCAAGACAATTTGAGCTGACAGGTAATCAAAGCGATAAAACCATTGCCGAATTTTTCTGGCAAACCATGGTGTATCACCATAGCTATGTGATAGGTGGAAATAGTAATTATGAATATTGTGGCGATGCCGATAAACTCAATGATCGATTAAGTGATAATACATGCGAAACATGTAACACTTATAATATGCTCAAACTAACCAGACATTTATTTGCCTGGCAACCAACTGCTGAATTAGGTGATTATTATGAACGCGCTTTATACAACCATATCTTGAGTTCTCAGCATCCTGAAACAGGTATGATGACTTATTTTGTTCCCCTAAGAATGGGCACACAAAAATCTTTCAGTGATTCTTTTCGAACCTTCACTTGTTGTGTAGGTAGTGGCATGGAAAATCATGCTAAATATAATGAAGGCATTTATTATCAAGGCAAGGATGGGAGTTTGTTTGTGAATTTATTTATTCCATCCACACTTGATTGGAAAGTGCAACAGGCAAGGGTTACGCAGGAAACTGCTTATCCTGAAAAAAGTAATACGCAATTCAAAATTGAGTTGAAAAAGTCGGTTAGTTTTGCCCTAAGAATTCGCAAACCTTGGTGGGCAAAGAATGGTTATAGTATGCAACTCAATGGAAAAATAATGGTAGCTACAAAAGAAGAAAACGGTTTTATTGTAGTGCAAAGAAAGTGGAACAATCATGATGTATTGAAAATAGATCTGCCCATGCAATTGTACACAGAATCTATGCCAGACAACAACAATAGAATTGCTTTCTTGTATGGTCCAATTGTGTTAGCAGGTCAGCTAGGTTTAACCATGCCTGATCCTTTATTGGGTGTGCCTGTATTGTTAACGGATAACAAGCAAGTGAATGATTGGCTAAAGCCTGTTAAGGATGAACCATTGGCTTTTGAAATAAAAGGAGTGGGCAAGCCATTTGATGTAAAACTCATTCCATTTTATAAAACCTATCAGCAGTATTATAGTGTTTACTGGGACTACTTCACGCAAGACCAATGGAAGCAAAGACAAGAAGAATACGAGCAAGAAAAGAAAGATCAAAAGGCATTGGAAGCTAGAACCATTGATGTGTTTCGGATAGGCGAAATGCAACCGGAAAGGGATCATCATTTGCAGGCGAGTGAAAAATCATACGTGAGTGAGGCTATGGGTGTAAATGGGAGAGAAGCAAGAGCAGATAATTATTTTTCATTTAACATGAAAGTGGCACCAAAAGAAGGAACAGGCAATAGTTTGTTATTTACCTATATTGGTGATGATAAGGATCGAAAATTTGATATATTGGTGAATGGGAGAAAAATTGCCACTGAAACGCTGACCGGTGCTGCAACGGGGAAATTCTATGATCGTTCATATTCATTGCCGGATGAGTTAATAGAACATGTAACTTCAATTCAAATTAGGGTAGAAGCCAATTATGGTAAAACTGCTGGAAGGGTATTTGGGGTAAGGGTAGTAAGAAATTAAAGAACAATAAAATAAAAAGATGAGTCAAGCTAAAGCATACGCAGCAATAGATGCAACAACACCGTTGCAACCTTTTAATTTTGAGAGAAGAGCATTACGTGAAGATGATGTTCATGTGAAAATTTTATTTTGTGGTGTTTGTCATAGTGATATACACCAAGCAAGAGATGAGTGGGGTGGATCTATGTATCCGATGATTCCCGGGCATGAAATAGTAGGTGAAGTAATTGGTGTAGGGCCAAGTGTAGTAAAATATAAACTGGGGGATATGGTGGGAGTAGGGGTTATGGTAGATGCTTGTTGTGCATGCAAAAATTGTAACAACGACCAGGAACAATATTGTGAAGAAGGCATGACTGGAACATACAATGGTTTAGAAAGAGACGGTGTGACCATTGCACAAGGAGGATACTCCTCACAAATAGTAGTGAAAGAAAGATTTGTTTTGAGCATTTCAAAAAAGTTGGATCTAGCGGGTGCTGCACCCTTGCTTTGTGCAGGAATAACCACCTATTCACCATTGCGTTTTGCTGGGGTAAAAGCTGGACAAAAAGTTGCTGTAGTAGGGCTGGGTGGACTAGGCCATATGGGCGTTAAATTTGCCGCCTCATTTGGTGCTGAAGTAACGGTAATAAGTACTTCGGCTAGTAAGGAAGCAGACGCCAAAAGATTGGGCGCGCATCATTTTTTATTGTCCACCGACAAGGAAGCGATGAAAAAACATGCCAGTCATTTTGATGTTATTTTAGACACCGTATCAGCCAATCACGATTATACTTTTTTATTGGATTTATTAGATATAGAAGGCAAATTATTGATAGTAGGTCTTCCTTCTAAAGAGCCAAGCTTGTCACCCTTCTCGTTAATCACCAAAAGGAGAAGTATTATTGGTTCAATGATTGGAGGGATGAAAGAAACACAAGAGATGCTTGACTATTGTGCAGCTCATGGTATTGTTTCAGATGTAGAGGTAATACCAGCTGCCTATATCAATGAAGCTTATGCAAGGATGATTCAATCTGATGTTAAATATCGGTTTGTTATAGATCTTGAAACGCTTTAATTACGGATAAAAATATCTTTTAATATTTTTTCACTTTCTCATGAAACAGGCATCTGCATTGTGTTTGGGTCAATAAGTCCTATTATTACTTTAAGTCAATGAAAACCAATAATTTAA
>JANOYH010000346.1:0-18184 GCA_031428775.1 Bacteroidota bacterium | reverse complement strand
ATTTGTTTCTCTTTTAATCAGCGGATTTTTCAGCTCCGCAGCTATAAATTAAATATTTGCGTAAAGATCTATCGTCTCGCCTTCTGCAACTGTTACCAGTGCTTTCTTATAAGCCGATTTCATGCCTTGGATAAAACCCGCTTTGGTATAACGTGTTTTATTTTTTCCTGGAACAACTACTGTGTTTACGTCTATAACGTTTACACCATAGAAATCTTCAACTGCTTTTTTGATTTCAAGTTTGTTGGCCTTACGGCTAACTCTGAAAGCGTATTTGCGCAGTTTTTCTTGCTGTGCGTTTGCTTTTTCAGTTAAAATCGGTTTTACTAATATTTCCGTCGGTTTCATTTGTATATTATTGAAACATTATTCAATTAGGCTGCTACTTCAGTATCGTTGTCTGCAAAGATTTTTGCGGTTCCTTCTGTAAGAACCAACACGTCTGCATTCATGATCTCATAAGTATTGATATCGGCTAACAATGTGCTAGCAACATTTGGTACGTTACGAGTACTCAGATATAAATTATCATTGTATTCAGGTAACACGATCAATGTTTTCTTATCAAACACATTCAAAGCTTTCATCGCTTCTATTAAAACTTTAGTTTTAGGCAATTCCATGGTAACGTCTTCGATTACATAAATTGCGCTTTCCTTAGCTTTATAACTCAAAGCAGAAATCTTTGCCAAGTCTTTCACTTTACGATTCAATTTGAAATCATAAGAGTGCGGTTTTGGTCCAAAGATGGTACCACCACCCTTGTACAAAGGGTTACGGATATTACCCTTACGAGCGCCACCAGTTCCTTTTTGCTTGTGCAGCTTGCGGCTTGACCCTTGTACCTCAGCACGAGTTTTTACTTTGTGTGTACCCTGACGGCCAGCAGCCAAATACTGCTTAACTGCCAAATAGATCACGTGATCATTTGGTTCAATTCCAAATACCTCGGCAGGCAATTCAACCGTTCTACCAGTTTTCTCTCCTTTTATATTTAATACGTCTACTTGCATTTTTGTCTGATTTGAGTGTGATTACTTCTGGATTAAAACGATTGATCCGTTATGTCCAGGAACTGAACCGCTGATCAAGATGTAATTTTTTTCAGGGAAAATTTTCACAACTTTCAATCCCTTAAGCATTACTCGATCATTACCCATACGTCCGGCCATTCTCATTCCTTTGAATACCCTTGCTGGATAAGAAGATCCGCCAATTGAACCAGGCGCTCTCTGACGATCGTGCTGACCGTGAGATGCTTCTCCAACTCCAGAGAAACCGTGGCGCTTTACAACACCCTGGAAACCCTTACCCTTAGTGGTTCCAACTACTTCAACCTTATCGCCTTCAGCGAAGATTTCTAGCGTGATGGTTTCACCTAAAGATTTTTCAATAGAATAATTGCGGAATTCTTTTACGAATTTTTTAGCGGAAGTCTGAGCCTTTGCGTAGTGATTGATCTCAGCTTTTGTAGCGTGCTTGTCCTTCTTATCGCCATAGGCTAATTGAAGCGCACTGTAACCGTCAGACTCTAAGGTTTTAACCTGAGTAACGGTATTCGGACCAGCTTCAATGATGGTACAAGCTGTTTGCTTGCCATCTGCAGCGAAGACGCTGGTCATACCAATTTTTTTACCAATAATTCCTTTCATCGTTTTTTGCGGTTTGTGCCCCGCGGAGGTATGTAGGACATTTCGCCGATGAAGCGAAATTCAATCCTTGTTGACTACCGACCTTTTCCGTTGTTTTCCCATTTGACTGGGAAGAGGAAGTACCGGGAGTAAACAAACCTCGAAGGGCCTGGTTATATGTTAGTTCCACTTTTGTTTCTAAAACAACCTAAATTGTTTCACTCGAGTGGCTTTCTTTTAATCAGAGCTACTTTATCCATTTGCATGGGTTGGTAGGTGAAATATATTGTATAAGAACTTTCTTGCTTGGTCTTAGAACTTGCGTTCTTCGATTATGCTTTAATCTCCACTTCCACACCTGATGGAAGGTCTAACTTACTCAAAGCATCAACAGTTCTTGAAGAAGAAGTGTAGATGTCCAACAAACGCTTATGCGTTGCCAATTGGAACTGCTCACGACTTTTTTTGTTCACGTGTGGTGAACGCAAAACTGTGAAAATCTTCTTGTGCGTAGGTAAAGGAATTGGACCTGTAACTACGGCACCAGTACTGCGTACTGTTTTTACGATTTTCTCTGCAGACTTATCTACCAGATTGTGATCGTATGATTGTAATTTGATTCTGATTCTCTGAGACATAGACAAAACCCAATTTTCTGATTGGGGTTGCAAAGGTAAGGGGCTAGAGTTAATTGGGCAAGTATTTTTAAAAGTTTTTTGTGAATTTCTTTCAAAAAAGTAAAGAAATATACCCAAATGGCCATTTTTGACCTAAAATGATTAGGTTATCCACATTTTTAGTGTTCACAATCAAGCATGCTTTTATTCCAAGCAATAAAAAAAGGTTCTTTTATAAAAAAACCCCGTTCCAAAATTGGAACGGGGCAGATTTTATATTTTATCTATTGAGACTAGTCGTCCGACTTCACTTTTCCCTTTGCTTTTGCAATCACTTCTTCAGCGATATTGTTTGGAGCAGGTGAATAGTGACTGAACTCCATGGTACTAGAAGCTCTTCCAGAACTCATAGAACGCAATTGGGTTACATAACCGAACATTTCACTCAATGGAACTTTTGCTTTGATTACTTGTGCATTACCGCGGGTGTCCATACCTTCTAACATACCACGTCTACGGTTCAAGTCGCCCGTAACGTCTCCCATGTATTGATCAGGGGTTACTACTTCAACGCGCATGATGGGTTCAAGCAATGTTGGTTTTGCTTTACGGCCAGCTTCGCGAAAACCGCCCTTAGCACATAATTCAAAAGACATGGCATCAGAATCCACCTGGTGGAAACTACCGTCAAATACACGTACTTTCATAGATACTACTGGATAACCAGCAAGAACACCTGTAGTCATTGAAGTTTCAAAACCTTTCTGAATAGCTGGAACAAATTCTTTTGGAATAGATCCACCAAACAAATCATTTTTAAACTGGAATCCTTTGCCAGGGTTTTCTGCCATCCATTCTGCATCAGCTGGTCCGATAGAAAATTGAATATCTGCAAACTTACCCCTACCGCCTGACTGTTTCTTCAACACTTCACGGTGATCAATAGTATTTCCAAATGATTCTTTATATGCCACCTGAGGATTACCTTGGTTGATTTCTACTTTGAATTCACGACGCATACGGTCAACGATGATTTCAAGGTGCAATTCTCCCATTCCTGAAAGGATTGTCTGACCTGTATCTTCGTCAGTTTTAACGCGCAAAGTTGGATCTTCTTCTACCAGTTTGGCAATAGCCATACCCATTTTGTCAACGTCGGCCTGTGTTTTAGGTTCCACCGCTACAGAGATTACAGGCTCGGGAATGAACATGTTCTCTAAAGTAATGGGATGGTTCTCATCGCACAAAGTATCTCCAGTTTTAATTTCTTTGAAACCTACCGCTGCTGCAATATCACCTGCTTCAATAAAATCAATCGGGTTTTGTTTGTTAGCAAACATCTTCATGATACGGCTGATACGCTCTTTTTTACCACTTCTTACGTTCAATACATAAGAACCAGCATCTAAATGACCAGAATAGCATCTGAAGAAGGCCAAACGACCTACGAAAGGATCCGTCATGATTTTGAAAGCCAATGCTGCAAAAGGTTCTTTTGCATTTGGTTTACGATAAATGGTTTCTCCTGTATCAGGATTCAACCCTTCTGTATCTTCCAAATCAACTGGACTTGGCAGGTAACGACAAACTGCATCAAGTGCGGTTTGTACACCTTTGTTTTTGAATGAAGATCCACACATCATTGGAACGATACTTAAATCGATACATGCTTTGCGGATAGCTTCATGAACCTCATCATCCGTAATGGTGTCGGGGTTTTCGAAGAATTTCTCCATCAAGGTATCGTCGTATTCAGCAACAGCTTCAATTAATTTAGCCCTCCACTCATTGGCTTCTTCCACCATATCAGCAGGTACCGGAATTTCTTTGAAAGTCATTCCTTCTGTCTCCATATCCCAAATCACCCCTTTCATGGTAATCAAATCTACCACGCCAATAAAATCATCTTCTGCACCAATAGGTAACTGCAATGGAACTGCATTTGCACCCAACATTTCTTTGACTTGTTTTACCACCATCAAGAAATCGGCACCAGAACGGTCCATTTTGTTTACGAATCCAATACGAGGAACTTTGTAGCGATTAGCCTGGCGCCATACGGTTTCAGACTGTGGTTCTACTCCGTCAACCGCAGAGAACAAAGCAATCAAACCATCCAATACACGCATAGAACGTTCTACCTCAACGGTAAAATCCACGTGACCTGGAGTATCAATAATATTGAAATAATATGATTTAGTGTTAGCGTCTGCAGTTCCCTTATTGGTTGGGAATTTCCACTCACAGCTAACAGCCGCAGAAGTAATGGTAATACCCCTTTCTTTTTCCTGTTCCATCCAATCGGTAGTAGCAGCACCATCGTGCACTTCACCAATCTTGTGAATCATACCAGTGTAGCGCAGGATACGCTCTGTAGTGGTGGTTTTACCAGCATCAATGTGTGCTGCAATACCAAAATTTCGTTGTAGTCTCAAGTCCGCCATAAAGAGTTCTTGTTTTTGATTTTTTATTCTGAAGTCCGCTTCAAATTTTTCGAGCGGCAAAGGTAACGATTATACCGATTGAACAACGGGTTCACAAAGAATTAATTCTAATGGGGATAATTTAACAAATTAAAAGGCAAGTATAATACCAGACATAGATTAGACTTGGTTATGGCTAAGTGGATCTTTGTGAGGAAGCCTCAATTAATGCTTCAAATAAAGGCAATAACTCATTTAACTTAGAGAATACCTCTGCTGCAAGTTCTTCATTATAAGTATGAGAAGTTATATTTCTTAAATCAATTATGTCAAGCCATCGAATATCATAAACAATTAATTGACTAGTATAAGCCTTTCGAATAGCTTCCTTTGGACTAGCTACTTCAATACCTTCAGATTCCAATAACCATGATTTCATCAATTTCCAACTCAATTCCACACAAAACTCAAACCTTTGAATAGCGGAGTCCCTCACAACATCAGTTACCTCTAAATTCAAAGCCTCTTTCAATTTGCTAACAGCTTTGCTTAAGTCATTTTGTATGAAAACTGTTTTCCCCATTAGTTGATTGATTCAATTTGTTGCAGTGCAATGCTTTTGAAATGTTCTGATACGGTAGAAAAATCAACAAAATCAATTTGATAAAGCATTCTTATTTGATTCAAATCATCTTTGATTGCCCTAATTGTTTGCAATGACAACGTTTTCTCTGGTAAAATTCCAACATCAATATCACTTCTGTCATTCTTTCCATGTGACACCCTTGACCCAAAAAAAAATAATGTAGCTACCCCTGAATAATGCTTTCGCACAATATCAGAGATTTCTGCCTGCAACTTTTCGGATGAATAGTGTAACAATAACATAAGTCAAAAATAGGATTAATTAAGTAGTTAACTAAAATTACCAATGAAATCCCAAAGCTCAAATCATAGACAAAAAAAGGTCCCGAAAATTTCGGGACCCTATCAATAGTTGTAATTGAATTAAACTTTAAAGTGAGAGAAGGCTTTGTTTGCCTCAGCCATACGGTGTGTGTCTTCTTTCTTTTTGAAAGCAGCACCTTCACCTTTTGCAGCAGCCATGATCTCATTAGCCAATTTGTCGGCCATCGTACGTCCATTTCTTTCGCGGCTGAAACGGATCAACCATTTCATGCTCAAAGAAATTTTACGATCGGCACGAACTTCCGCAGGAATTTGGAAAGTAGCACCACCAATACGGCGACTACGAACCTCCACAGCTGGAGTTACATTTGCAACGGCTTTTTTCCAAACTTCGTATCCTTCTTCACCAGTTACTTTGGTAACCTTATCAACTGCATCATAAAAAATGTTGATAGCAGTACTTTTCTTTCCTTGCCACATCAAGTTATTGATGAAACGAGTAACTAACTTATCGTTAAAACGTCCGTCTGGAGCGAGAGGTAATTTTTTGGCTTGTGCTTTACGCATGTTTGCTAATTTTTAATTTAGGCTGAATTTCTTCAAGTATTAAAACTTTACTCAGCTGTAATAATGGATTATTTTTTTGCTTTTTCTTTCTTAGTACCGTATTTAGAACGGCTCTTCTTACGATCTTTTACACCGGCAGTATCTAGGCTACCACGTACAATGTGGTAACGTACACCTGGCAAATCCTTCACACGACCACCACGTATCAACACGATACTGTGCTCTTGTAGGTTATGACCTTCACCCGGGATATAGGCGATAACTTCCACTTTATTGGTCAAACGAACCTTCGCTACCTTACGCAACGCAGAGTTTGGCTTCTTAGGAGTGGTTGTGTAAACCCTGGTACAAACACCACGGCGCTGTGGACATGCATCCAAAGCTCTTGATTTACTTTTAGCCCTGATTATTTCGCGACCTTTTCTAACTAATTGTTGTATTGTAGGCATTCTAATCCGTTTAAAATTTCGGACGGCAAAGGTAAGTGCAGAATGTGAAAAACCAAAATGTTTTCGAAAGTTTTCCCACAGTATTTTAAAAAATAGGCAAAAAAAGCCCATTCCCCGCTAAAAAACCCTGTTTACATACCGGCCAATCACCCTATTATGATTGGATTTTAGCCCTATTTGCTCCCCAAGATTGTGAAGATGTTCACAAGTTTCTATTTTGACCAGAAAAACCAACCATGCTTAAAAAACTACTGATACGTCGATTATTTTGGTTGCTGCTATCCTTCTGCTCCTCTTTACATTCCCTGCAGGCCCAAGACAGCTTGCTTAATCCAGGAGATATTGCCATTATTGGCTTTCAAGCTGACAACAACGACCAATTCTGCTTTGTAGCCACAGTGGCTATTGCACCAGGCATTAAAATCATATTTTCCGAAAAAGGCTGGGATGGATCCCTCCCCATTCCCGCATTTGCCAACAATTCGGAAGCCGTTCATACCTGGACCTCCCCTCCCAACGGCATTGACCGAGGTAGCTTTATGGTGGTGAATTTTGGTAGTACAGGTGGCAGTCCGCACGTGAATCTAGGCAGCATTCTATCAAGTGGAAACGCCGGATTTGCTGCGGCAGGTGACCAATTAATTGCCTTTCAAGGCAGTGCCAGTAACCCTCATTTTATTTATGCCCTTTCAACCAATCGATGGATCCTTACAGGAAGCCCAACAACCAATAAATCATGGCTGCCAAGCAGCTTAATCAATGGCATCAGTGCAAGGGATTTTCCATCTGAAATGGACGACCAATATTTTCATATACCAATTTCAATTGGTCCGCGCGACAGCATACTTACTTCTATTGGCAGAACCCAGAATTGGACAAGGAGTAATACTAGGTTTCTGCTTTTGCCCGAATGGGCATTTTTTATTTATCGGTTTTATTATAGTAAACCAATGGGTAGTATAACGGATTTAAATAGCTGGGGAATGGAATTGAATGGATCAGGAACGGCTCCCATGAGTTTTACAGATTCTGGGTATACTTATTTTTTAAGTAATAGAATCGGCATACAATATTTAGAAAATCAATGGAATATCACTAGGCTCTGTATTGATTCGGGAATTATCCTTGCTTTAAATGGCCATGCTTTTTCTATTCAAGATTTGGCACAGGAAGGCATTGGCAAAATACGCAGCAACGAACAAGACCAGATTACCATTACAGGGCAATCTGGTCCTTTAAATTTTGAAGCGGATACTGCAAGTCTAAAAAAAATTGTCTTGGCCACAGGCGCAGTAGTAAGTATCGGTACACACGTTCAAATTGTAGGTGGTCCAAATCCAGGATTGGTTTTGCTGCAATCATTGGCCGTTTTAACCACCAATGGAAAACTAACCCTTTGCGAAAATGTTCAGGGTAAAGCTACCATTCTACAGATAGGCACGGGTTCACAACTTATTGGAACGGTAATGATTAAACAACATTAAATCATGGTTTACCAACTTGAATATACTTGATTATCCAACTTTGTACATCCAATCATGGGTATCTGGAACAATACTTTCTCTAATATCGTTTAGTCTTTTTTTTATGGCAGGTGCCACTCGCCAGCTGTCGATATCGAACTTTAAAATATGGTGCTTGTATTTCATTTCCTGAATTAGTGCAATGGTTGCAGCTGTACCCGTACCAAATACTTCTTGCAAAGCCCCAGTTTCATAAGCAGAGACCAATTCATCTATACTTATTCTTCGCTCTTCCACTTCTATACCCATCTCTTCTAATAAAGTTATCACAGTCATCCTAGTAACACCACGCAATATGGTTCCTTCTTCTAGGGAAGGAGTAATTGCCACTCCATTAATTAAAAAGAACACATTCATCATACCAACTTCTTGCAACCACCTGTGCTCAAATGCATCGGTCCACAATACTTGGTCATAACCTAATTTATTGGCTTCACGTGCAGCCATCATACTTCCTCCATAGTTTCCAGCATTCTTTGAAAAGCCAACGCCACCAGGTGCTGCACGCGTATAAGTTTCTTCCACCAATATTTTCATGGGCTTAGCATAGTAGGGACCAGTTGGACTCAGGATCACCAAAAATTTGTAGGTCTCAGATGGCCTTACTCCCAACATAGTGTCGGAAGAAAACATGAATGGTCGAATATAAAGAGAATGGTCTTTCAATGCAGGAATCCACTCTTTGTCTAGATTAATTAATTGACTCATGCCGTCTATAAAGATCTCTTCCGGAACAGTAGGCATACACATGCGTTCGGCCGACAGATTAAACCGTTGAAAATTATCGTATGGACGGAAAATAAAGGCTTCCCCTTCTTCATTTCTATAGGCTTTGATTCCTTCAAAAATGGACTGACCATAATGAATAGCCGCCAAAGAAGGTTCCAGTTGCAACGGTTGATAAGGTTCGATAGAAACATTTGTCCATTCACCATTGCAATAATCAGCTACCAACATATGGTCACTGAAATATTTACCAAACGGAATATTGTCTAAATTCAAAGAACCCAATTTACTCTCCACAACTTTTGTAATCTTTATGTCTGCCCCAGCTACCATAGTTTTATATTTGTTGCAAATAAACGAAAAAAAAGAAAGCTAACAACCGTTATTATTTTGAAAGCTTATGTCGACTGAAAAAACGATCCTACCTGAATTTGTGATTGCCCAAATTTATGCAAGCCATTTGGTTATTGGAAATGACGTGCAAAAAAAAGAAAGTATACAGAGTACCGCTTCCGTTTCAAACCCAATTTCCCTAAAAACAACTATTCCAGAACCAACAATTCCTTTTAGTTTTTTTGGTAATAATGGCAAACAGATAACTGTACTAGTTAGAGAAGATCAAGTTCCCTATATCAACGACCATCACTTACAATTTCTTTCTAATGTACTTGCTGCTTGTAAACTAAATATAGGCGATATTGCCCTCATCAATTTCAATAACCATCCTATTGGCTTTGATGAATTGAGGGATAAAACCCATCCCAAAGTGGTACTCTTATTTGATATCAACCCTAAGGATTTCAAACTACCATTTACCATTCCTTTATACCAAGTGCAGGACTACCATCAATGTCAATTTCTTTTTGTACCTGCCCTTACGAAAATGGAAGGCGACAATCCTGAAGCGAAAGCAGAAAAAACAAAATTATGGATAAGTCTGAAAAAGGTTTTTCAACTATAACCCTTGTCTTTGCTACCAATAACCCTAACAAGGTTAAAGAAATTCGATCCCTAATTAGGGATCCTTTTGAAATCATCACCCTTTCAGAGGCAGGCATTGACATAGACATCCCAGAACCACATGATACCCTTGAGGCTAATGCGTCTGAAAAATCAAACACCATCCATCAATTAACCCATCAAAACTGTTTCAGTGAAGACACGGGCTTAGAAGTGGATGTGCTAAATGGTGCGCCTGGTGTAAAATCTGCCAGATACGCAGGAGAAGGAAAGGAATTTCAAGACAATATCTTTAAACTACTCGCAAATCTACAAGGCATACAAAACAGGACTGCCAGATTCAGAACCGTGGTTTCTTTGATTTGGAATAATAAAGAATATTTGTTTGAGGGAATTTGTGAAGGGCGTATAACCGAAGACCAGAAAGGCTTACAGGGTTTTGGGTATGATCCAATTTTTGTACCTGATGGTGCCCATACATCTTTTGCAGAAATGAGTATGGATGAAAAAAACACCTACAGCCATAGAAAAAAAGCCATTGCTAAACTTATCCACTTTTTGAAAAATTCATCCAATGAACCGTATTAAATTAACGCTTCCTGAGTCATTTAGTTTTTACATGGAACTACCCATTCGCATCACCGATCTCAACTATGGCGGTCATGTGGGGAATGATCGTTTTCTTTCGCTTATTCACGAGGCCCGTTTTAAATTTCTTGCTTTTTACGGATACACCGAATTGGATTTTGAAGGATGCGGACTCATTATGGCCGATGTGGCCATTGAATACAAAGCTGAATTGAAATATGGACATACAGTGAGAATCTGGGTGCAGTCGGCCGACTTCGATAAATTGGGATTCGACCTGTTTTATAAACTGGAAATCATCCTTGCATCAGGAAATAAAATTGCCGCCAAAGCCAAAACAGGTATGATCTGTTTTGATTACCAGTTACAGAAAAAAACCTCCATCCCTGAAGCAGCTATTGTGAAACTTCATCAGTTGCCTTCATAAATATAGACCGCTGTCAACCAAGAAAAATCTTGTACCTAAAAAATTTTTAACCCCGTTTCAAGTGCTTTCATGAAAATATTTTTGTCCATCATTTTCTCCTTCCTATTTTCTTGCACTTATGCCCAATTGCCTGCCTATAAAAATAGCCATTTGCCCGTTTCCCAAAGAGTGCAAGACCTATTAGCATGTATGACACCAGAAGAAAAATTTTGGCAATTGTTCATGATTCCTGGTGGAATTGAAAAAGGAGAGGAATGGAAATACCCACACGGCATTTTTGGTTTTCAAGTGAGTGCTGTGGGCAACAATACAGACGTATCGCAACAAATGCTGCAATACAACAAAACAGAAACGGCACTAGGACTTGCCAAAAAAATCAATGCTATACAAAAACAGCTGGTTGAACACACGCGACTAGGCATTCCCATGATTGCTTTTGATGAAGCCCTACACGGTTTGGTTAGAAACAATGCAACCGTATTTCCTCAGGCTATTGCACTTGCTGCAAGCTGGAATACACAACTCATGCAGCAAGTTGCTGAAGCCATTGCCGATGAAGCCGCTATTAGAGGCATCCGTCAAATACTTTCGCCCGTTATCAATTTGGCTACTGACCCTCGTTGGGGCAGAACTGAAGAAACATATGGTGAAGACCCCTTTTTAACATCTGCCATGGGCGATGCTTTTATCAATGCTTTTGAAAGTAAAGGCATCATAGCAACACCCAAACATTTTATTGCCAATGTGGGTGACGGAGGAAAAGATAGTTACCCCATACACTATAACGAACGGTACCTAAATGAAACCCATTTTTTACCTTTTATTTCTGCCATTCAAAAGGCGGGGGCGCGTTCCATTATGACTGCTTATAATTCGGTTGATGGCAAACCTGCCAGTGCAAATGATTGGCTTTTAAACAAGACTTTAAAAGATAAATGGGGATTCAAAGGCTTTGTCATTTCAGACGCTAGTGCTGTTGGAGGTGCCAACGTATTACACAATACCACAAAGGATTACGCAAGTTCTGGTAAAGCATCTCTACTAGGCGGACTGGACGTCATTTTCCAAACATCACAGGAACACCATCGCTTATTTATAACACCCTTTCTTGATGGAACTATTCCAAAACCAATTATTGATTCTGCAGTGGCAAGGGTGTTAACGGCAAAATTTCAATTAGGTCTTTTTGAGCATCCCTATGTGGAAGAAAAAGAAGCCCCATTGTCTATGCAAAAAGAACACCAAGCTTTGGCAAAGAAAGCCGCCATTGAATCTATCGTCTTACTCAAGAATGCAAACCATACACTACCCATTTCTGCAAAAGTTACCAACATTGCTGTTATTGGACCCGATGCATTAGAAGCTAGATTGGGTGGTTACAGTGGCGCGGCTACCCACAAAATAAATCTCCTAGAAGGCTTAAAAGCGAGGGCAGGAAATTCCATTAAAATCAATTATACAAAAGGTTCTAGCAGACAAGACGAGTCTATTGAACCCATCCCCGCAAAATATTTATTTCACCAGGAATCCGATAAAATTCTTCCTGGCTTGAAGGGTTCCTATTTCAATAATATTGACCTATCAGGCAAGCCAGTATGCATTAGAACAGATGCCCAAATAAATTTTAGTTGGACACTTTATCCACCCGACCAATTATTGCAGTCCGATTTTTACAGTGTACAATGGAAGGGTCAATTCAAAGCAACAATAACAGGCAAACTAGAATTGGGTTTGAAGGGCAATGACGGATATCGTCTTTACTTTAAGGATCAATTGATCGTGGACCAGTGGAATAAAACGGCCTTTCATACTAGTCTTGCAAAAGTTCGGGTGCAGGCAGGATTAGCCTATCCTATTCGTGTTGAATTCAAAGAACCCAATGCCAATGCACAGATTCAATTGATTTGGAAAAAAGCAACAAACGTAAAGACTGAAATGGCATCTGCAATTGCATTAGCCAACAAAGCAGATTTGATCATATTCAATGCTGGAATTGAAGAAGGTGAATTCCGTGATCGCGCTAAGCTTTCATTGCCTGGTAATCAAGAAGACCTATTACAAGAACTAATAAAGACCGGAAAGCCTGTGGTAGTAGTACTTACAGGCGGCAGTGCCATCACCATGCAACCATGGTTAGAAAAGGCAGCTGCTGTTTTGGATGCATGGTATGCTGGTGAACAAACGGGAAATGCATTGGCAGCTATTTTATTTGGTGATGCTAGTCCATCCGGAAAACTACCCATCAGTTTCCCTGTTGCTGAAGGCCAACTGCCATTCGTCTATAATCACTTACCAACTGGAAGGGGTGATGATTATAACGACCTAACAGGTGTACCCCTTTTCCCATTTGGCTATGGCTTAAGTTATTCGGAATTTGACTATAGCAAACTCCAATTCAGCAAAACTACCATTAGCGAAAAGGACAGTGTTTGGGTAAGTTGCCAGATTCAGAATATTGGTCATTTTGATGCTGCTGAAATTGTTCAATTGTATTTGCGCGACCAAGTAGCTAGTTTGGCAAGGCCTGTAATGGAATTGAAAGGATTTCAAAAAATATATTTAAAAAAAGGGGCAAGTACCACCATCCAATTTCTACTAAAACCCAGTGATTTGGAAATGTGGAATGAAAAAATGGAAAGAGTCATCGAACCCGGTGAATTCAGGGTTATGATTGGTGCCTCATCCAGAGACCTGAAATTAAAAGGTACTATTACTGTAGTACAATAGCAAGTTGACAATTATTGTTGTTTACTAAGTTATACCCCAAACTGATTTAAGTGATGGTCTAAATGTTTGTAGAGCATATAGTTCCATTCAGTAATATTTAGTTTTCCAAATGAGTGGGATTCTTTTCCTTCAAAATGAACAGCGCCCAGTTCCAAAGTCTTATTGATAAAATTCAATAACCGGATTCTTTCATCATCAAAAACTTTGGGATCATTGATGATAAATGCAGGCGCAGTTTGGCTATTTTTTTTATACGGTTTATCATTTACCACATATTTTTTTACAAACAGTTTCAACACAAATTTCAAAATCGGATTGGGTTTGGGGTGTTTGTCTTCATAAATCATTTCATACGTAACATTACAATGAGCAAGCATTTGTGCTACATTCATCTTACCCCATATTGCCTGAGTATCTGGATTAAGACTATTAATCCTATTGCAAAGTTCATAAACGTCTATTGGATCAAAAACACTTTTCATAGAATTGATTTCAGGTGATGATTAATTTAAACAGTTTCATTCCAAATTCTCCAACTTTCTTCTGCTTGTAAGATAAGCATTTCCCATCCGTTTTGGATGCTTGCGCCTTGTGCTTTTCCTTTGCTGAGGAAAAGGGTTTCTTCCGGATTATATACAAGGTCGAATAAATGGTGTTGAACTCCTATAAATTGATACGGCAGATGGGGAAAAGTATCTATTTTGGGATACATTCCAAGCGGTGTAGTGTTGATGACTAAGGTATGCGATTCCATTACGTCTTTGTCAATGGATGCATAATCAATATTATTTTCTGAAGCCGTTCTTGATACAGATTTGTAGGCAATATTTCGTTTTCTTAACACCCATTCCACCGCAGCAGATGCACCTCCTGTACCTAGTACCAACGCCTTTTGATGTTGCGGTTTTAAAAAAGGAGCTAAGGTTTGTTCAAAGCCCACCACATCTGTATTATAGCCTTTGAGCTTCCCATTGTTGATCTTTACACAATTACATGCACCTAATTCCTTGACAGTGCTAGTTGCATCATCTAAGAATTTCATCACCGCTTTTTTATAAGGGATGGTAATATTGAATCCTTCTAGTCCCTTTTTGTGGTCAATTATTTCACGCAACGCGCTAATATGGGGCAATGAAAAATTTTCGTATTGGGCATTATTCGTTAGTCCCAATTCCCGAAACTTATCGGTAAAATATTTTTGTGAAAAAGAATGTGTAAGCGGGTACCCTAATAAACCAAACAGACGCATGGCGGTTGATTTATTTGTCGAGGTACAGTTCAAAAGTATCACCTCTTAATCCAATTCGCATAGCTTCTAACGCAATCACTTCGTTCGGCGCAATATTACCAAGGTTCACATTGCATCCAATTAATTCTAAGAAGTATAGTTGTTGTGCTTTTTGTGGCGCTTCCCAAATTATTTTTTCAGCTGGAATTTGGGTTAGAATTTCTTGTACTAGTCCTTCTCTCACTTCCCCACTACCTCTGTAGATTCCAACATTTCCCGCTTCTCTAGCTTCAGCAATTACATAAGAAGACCCTGCCTCTAATTCTGCGCGCATCAATTCGATCCATTTATATGGAGGAATGATATGTGCAGCATCTTTGCTTCCTACCTCACTTAATACGGTTGCGTGTTTGGTCAGCTTTTCAATATACCCACATTTTTCAGGGTGTGGAATACTAATAGAGCCGTCACTAACTTCAACGTAGTCAATTTTGTAGTCCTTACAGATAGCAATAAAGTCGTCGAATTGATTCCTAATTAAAAATGCTTCAAAAAGGGTGCCACCAAAATAAATGGGAATATCATAAGTTTGATAAGCTTCAATTTTTTCACGAAGATTTGGTGTAACATAAGCGGTTCCAAATCCAAGTTTTACTATATCTACGTGCGGACCGGCTATATTCATGAAATTATGTACTTCAGGAATACTGAGTCCTTTGTCCATTACCATAGTAATACCATGTGACCTAGGTTTTTTAATTCGATCTGGTATTTGAGTAAGATTAAAATTCATATTCTAATAGATTTTCGGGGGCAAAAATAGGTTAATCAGTCCACTTAACCGATAGTGGCTTCATAATGCATCTTCAAAACCCATTTAGATTTTTTTACCCTTCTTGAATCTAGCCACAATATCCACTACTTGGTTGTTTTGCAAAATAGTTGGATTCATCTCCATAAACTTCTTTAAAAATTTAGGTGCTTTTTCCATGGCCAACTCTAATTTCAATAGGGCTTCTTTGGATTTCCCCAAAGCAAAAAGAGCCGTACTCTGATAAAATAAAAACAGTGGTTTATTATCAGTAGATTTCATAGCAGCAGCAGTTTGTGCCAGTGCTTCTTCAAAAAATGTTCCTTTTAAAAGACAGCGGATTAGGGCTTCCCAGCTGGCCACATTTTTGGTCTTTTGCCGTACAGCAATACTGAAATACTGGATGGCTTCTTTATACTGAGCAAGATGCATTCTGCATTCTCCCATCGCAAGATTGTATTCTGTTACATTGCGCTGGATTCTTGTTGCATTTTCTAAGTGTTTAATGGCACTCTGCCATTGCTCTTCAACCATATAGGTAACGGCAATCTTATAGTGTATTTTGCTGTCGTCTGGATTTAAGTGGACTGCTTTTTTATAATGGAAACGTGCTTGAGCACTGTTTCCCATGCGATGGTAGCAATGCCCAATAGCTTCATAAATCACGTCTTCTGGGCGAGCCAGTTCAAGCACTTTTTCTAGTACCTCTATGGCTTCTTTGTATTTTCTTAGACGCAAGAAAGCGTCCCCCATATTGCGATAAGCATAGTCGAATTTTTCGTCAATTGCTACTGCATATTGGTAGGCATCGATGGCTTTTTCATACAATTTCAGCCCTTGGTAAGCAGCTGCCATATTGAACCAAGCGAGTTCGTTATAAGGATATTCGTCAATAATTTTCAGGTGCAAACGGATACTTTCCTCGTTTCTACCTGTAAAATCGGTCCAAAAACAAATCTTATAGAGCGCTTCCTCATTATTGGGTTCCTCTTCTAAAATTAGCTTGAGACAGTCGAATACTTTGTCAAATTCTTCATAATCGTCGTAAACATCAGCTAGTTCAAAAAGTAAGTCGAGTCGTTCCTCCCCTTCAAATAGTTTTAAAGCCGCTTCTAATAGTTCAACTGCTTTGGCTTGTTGATCAAGTGCCAAATAGGCATCTGTTTTTAAAATAAAGAGGTTTACATCATTGCTATCAAACAATTCAGCCGTTTCCAGAATGTTTAATGCCTCCTGGTATTTTCTGCTTGCCAGCAATAAATCGGCCTTTTTGATCATTAATTGGGATGAATAGGGGAATTGTTCAAGACCAATGTCAACCGCATCAAGGGCTTCGGCGATATTGTCTTTTTCGTCGTAGTAGTCAATAATCCTTTCAAAAGCGTCTTCTTCCAAAAAGGAATGGCTACGCCCTTGTTTAAGATTTTGATACTGTAATAAGAGTTCTTTGAGTTCCTCTCTGTCTTCTCGATACGGATTTTCCCTCATTGGACTATTGGTTTATTGAATATAAAACTTTTTTTTACTTTTTTTCAATTCTCAGGCAACTTTTTTCACTTTCCTGCGTCTTATTATTGTAACAACTGTTAAAGTATTGGGAAAAAGTAATAACTTCGTAAAAATGAACAAAAAGCAAGCCATATTAAAAATCACCGTTTCTGCCATGCTCATCATGGCAATGCAGGTGGCTTTTGCTGCTTTTTCCTTCACTGGTATTACCGAAGAACGTGCCAAAAACAGCAAATATTCGCTGAAAAATTTGAGTAGTCTTTCTCACAAAAGCATGAATTATTCTTCTCTTAAGGGTAGTTTGCAATTCAAGGGAACCCAAATTTTGGGTTCAAAAGAAGGCATTAATAGCGTAGAGATGAATACCATGATGCGTTTTGACAATGGAAACACTACATATGTGTATCCTTACAAGTTCAAAATGAAAGTAGCTACAAAGTTTAAAACACCTATTGCTCCGCACCAATAATCCAATAGTGCAAGTTTCCCGCTCATTAGTTTAATAATCGATATCCACTTAAAGGAATGTCAAATCTTGAAGCCAATACTGGGCTCAAACTGATTTTCTCTGCCTGATAGTTTACCATCATTTCTGAACCCTTTTCTTTAATTTGATATTCTAATACAAATCCTGGAATGTCTTTGAATTGGTATTCAAACTCTCTAACAGAAGGCACTATTGCAACCGCAAAATATAATACAAAACTGGTCCCGTCTTTTAACCGCAAAGTTGCTTTTTTACATTCGTAACCTAGTATTTTTTTGGTTTCATTTGAAAGAATAACTGTGCTACCATTGTATTGGATGTTGGCTTCCAGCCATTTTATTTTATTGAGTCGGTGCATAAATTTATTATTCCCAAATTCCCTTAATACAACTGCAGTATTCTGTGTTTTATCATAGATCACAGATTGTTTAATAGCTGGGCTATTAAGATCTACTCTACTATCATTGCCTTTGATGTAGATGGTTTTGGTGCTTTGTTTAAGTGTGTTCAATACTTCTTTATCAACACTAATATCATCCATTGAAATTTTAAAAGTAATGGTGCATTCAGCCACTACTCTTTGTTGTGCATTAACATTAGAG
>JANOYH010000345.1:0-11755 GCA_031428775.1 Bacteroidota bacterium | reverse complement strand
ACCCCTATTCTTTGTAAAAAGACCTGCGTATGTAGTTGGCAATGCATTAAAATAGAACCATCCTTCCCAACTTGCATTCGTTAAAGAATTTAAACTGCTTTTATCTGCAATGGAAACATAACCATTCGTACCATTCATGTTTAATGCAGTAGATACTTCATTAGGCGTGAAAGTAATATTGGTTCCTTGACAAATGTTCAAGGCAGATGCTTGCCAATCAACAGGAGCCAATGAAGATGGCTTGTTCACCACAGATACTGCATCAGTTGATTTACAACCATTGGCATCTGTTACTGTTACCGTATAAATACCTGGTATTAAGTGTGAGATAGAATCGGTGGTTTCGTTGGTTGACCATAGATAAGTGAAAGGACTCTTACCTTGTAATGCAACCACTTTGGCCCAACCATCGTTGTTTACAGTACAATTTACCAGACCACTGGTTGTTGAAATACCAATAATTGGTGCAGTAGTGAAATTCCAACCAGAAGTATTTCCTAAATTCTGACTTTGATTGGCATTGTAAGTGGCGCCGCCATTTGCAGTATTGTCTTTGATATTAATGAACGAACCAGTAATGGTACCAGATGTTTGAGTGAAAGTAGAAGGAGAACCATCAACAGTTGACTGTATGCCAATCTGTTTAGCACAACTTCCTACAAATTCAAATGTAGTTGCGCGCTGAACCACTGGTTCTAATGTGGCAAATAAACCTCCTTCAAAACGAAGTTTATTATAAGTATTAGCACCAGTTAACAATGAAGTCATGGTGTTAGTAGGACTGAAGGTTACATTATGATAAGTTAATCCATTACCATAGAAATTATTATTAGATGATCCCTTTAAAACAATAGTTGATGTTCCTTTTTTAAATGTCAGATTAGACAGATTAGAAGGATTCCATCCACCATCAACAACATTAATAGTAGAACTGCTTAGATCCAATGTTCTTGTATTGGCAGTTGAAGTATTAAAATATTTAGTAGTGATTATTTTTCCATTGGCCATGAACTTTCCGTTATTCAGATTGATAGCATCTGCAACGGTAAAGTCGTTCCTCAATAACCATCCGCCTTGTCCATTATTTGCCCCAATAAAGTTGGCTCTTTGAAGTGTTCTACCTCCAGTATTGATTTCATTAGAATCAGAAGATGCTTTAAAGTTCCAATCGCCAGTGAAATTCTGGTTCATGTTTGTAATCAGTTTCAAAGAACCATAGATATTGATTTCTGTTGCTGTAGATGTTCCTGTTAATGTAGGTGCATATAAAGCTGATGCAAAAGATAAATTACGTGCACGAGGATCTGGGTCATCTATTGTAACAACTTGATTATTTGTTGTGAAAGAATTGGCATCAAAAAACACATCATCAAACTGTGTAGGGGCAGAGTTGTGTAAAATGGTACCTCCTGAATTATATGCCCAATGGTGTGCAAAATCAGACCAATTGCCTGAATCACCCACCCAATAATATCCTGCGCAAGATGTAAATGCCCAATTGGTATTATTACCTAAATTAACACTAGTTGTTCCTGCATTAAATGCGGCACCGCCTGATGCTTTTACATCACGCAACCAGATATAGTCCATACAAACTTTACCAGTTGGTTTAAAAATAATACCCTGTGTTCCTGGAGAAGTGGACTGCAAGAAAACCGGATAACTACCATTACCTAAGGCGAGTGCGTCATTTACTGTTTGTGTTTGGTTGGCTCCAAGATATATTCTTGTTCCCACCCCTGCAATAATCAAGTTATTGTAGGTATTGTTATTGTAAAGATTAATAAACGGTCCGGCTATTCCAACAGAAGTCATGGTCATGTCGTTGAATGTATTATTACCCGATACATTGACCGTTGGATTATTTGTGGTGGTACTACTAAATAACATGGTTACATCATTATAGATAGAACCACTCTGCATATTTACCTGCTGATATCCAGCTGCATTGATCTTTAAATTGCGGATTACATTACTGTAATCCAACTGTATCACAGAGGAACCCAAATTGGTAGCGTTAAATACTACATCGCTATAGGTTTTATTCCCTCCAGTAAAATAAAAGTTATTAGTGCCAGTAAATTTAACTACCGCATTACCCATGTTTAGGTTAAAATTATTAGGATAGATTCTGAACTCGTTGGTTACAGTAACAGTATCTGTTCCTGTAAAATCTACACTTGTTTGATTTCCTGTCCAGCAATAGAAACTTCTTCCAAGTGATACCGTTTTTCCTCCAGATTTAAATGAACCCGAGTTCACATAGATATCATATTGTGCCTTAAAATTATCGCCCAATGTCCATTCACCTGTTCCTGCAAAATTTACCAGGTACATATTTACTCCTTTTGTAGTAACTGTATTTCCTGTTGTATTAGATCTGAAATAAGTCCAATTTGTATGGTTCCAGGCTAGTTTAGAATCCAATGTCATTGAACCATAGATGTTCAAGTCACCACCACCAATGATTCGAGGATAGTTTACATTATTCCAACTCATGTTTAAACAGTTGGAAGTTGTATTAATGTTTACATATTGATTTGGACCGGAAAATGAATTGACATCAAAGAATACATTATCTGTTTGTGTTGGAACCGGACAAGTTCCTGGAGTTCCACCACTTGTAAACGACCAATGATTCTTATCAGACCAATCGCCTGAACCACCAACCCAATAAAAATTGGTAGTTGGAACTGGTGTAAGATTCCAACCAACGTTTCCACCTAAGTCTAAAATATTAGTTGCAGTAGCAGTACCACCACCTTGTACTTTAATGTTTTGCAAATTAACCCAATCAGCTGATAAAGAAGCCCCAGCAGGCATAGTGATATAACCATATTGGCCATTACTATAGAAAGGAATGCGATTATCACAGGCTCCTTGTACAACAGCCATTCCCTGATTAATAGTTTTAGTATGACCAGCTTCCAAATAAAGGGTTTTAATATTGTTGAATACCACACTATCATAAGTATTGGTATATCTCCAATATAAATTTGGCCTTTGTAAACCATTGCTAAGCACTTTAAATTTCCTGAAAGAACCTGAGTTGTTCTGGAAGTCAAGCGTCTGTGTATTGTTATTTGAATTGAGATAGTTGAATGTGAAATCCCTTGCAATAATTTGATGATAAAGGGTCATCCATTGATTGCCATATGCATTAATAGTGAAATCTCTGGCAGCAACATTTTGCTGTACTTCAATATATGAACTGCTCGAAAGCGCATTCATTTTGATATCATTGTACACATGCGAATTGTTACCACTACCACCATAGAAATAAAAATGATTATTACTTTCAAATTTTACTAATCCGGGCCTACTTGTCCATGGATTATTTGGATATGAATAGAAAACATATTGAACCTGTACAGAATCTGTTCCTGTCCAATCAATTTTACTTGGTTCACCAAACCAGTTATGGAAACCAAATGTTTTAATGCTCTGACCGTTGGTAATTAATTTACCAAACTGCAGATAAAACCATGAACCATCATTATTAAAAAAGTCTTGAAGGGTCCAAGTTGCATTCTGTGAAACATATCCTCTACCAAACCAAACTTGGCGTAAAACAACACCATCAGTTTTGATAGTTTTACCAGGAGTAGTTGCCACAAAATACAATGTGCCACCATAATTGTAAACCATGTTACGATTCAATACCAATGAACCCCAAAGGTTGAATTCACTGCTACCTGCAAACTGAGCTCCTACTACCACATTACCCCAGGTCATATTATTTACATCAACAGTGGTATTTACATTTACATACTGACCAGATGTAGAAAATGAATTCTCATCAAAGAATACATTATCAACTTGGTTAGGTAGTGCACAGTTCAGTGGTGTACCTCCACTAGTAAGAGACCAGTGTGATCCATCATTCCAGTTACCAGTTCCACCTACCCAATAAAAGTCGCGCGGCTGAATAGCATCAATAGTCCATCCATTTACATTACCAAAATTGACCGTATTGTTGGCATAAAATAGTGCACCACCAGTGGCATTACAGTCTTTCATCTTTAACCAATCTGCATTAAAGTTTCCGCTTGCCATTTTTATAGTTCCTGCTGTTCCTACAGAATTACTATTTAACAAAAATTCAGCTCCACAAACACCAGCAATTGGCCATACCAATGAATCCAATGTTTGTGTGTTGTTAGCACCCAAGGTCCATTGTGTCAACTTTTTAATATTAAAAATACCCAAATGATTGTTTCCGTTAGTTACCAGATTGGTTTTGATATTGTATGTGCTGACAATATTTAATGAATCAATATCAGATGTTCCACTAAACTGTGTATACTGCGTGAAGTTTATGTTCTGATCAAAAAGCACTGAATAGTTTTTGATCTTAGGGCTTTCAAAATATAATTGCTGTTGCCCCTTTGCAAGAATCTCTACTGATTTAACTGAGGTTCTGCCTTGAAACTGAATCTGGGTTTGTCCACCATTTTCAGCTTTCATATAGACCTTACTAAAGGTTTTGATTGGCGGCTCTCCAGAACCTATGAAATAAAAATGATCGGTTCCATTATAGTAAATCACAGGATCACCTATAACGGAGGTAGTAGGATTATTATATAATCTAAATTGTGATTTTACAAAAACAGTATCTGTTCCAGTTAAATCAAGTGTTATAGGGCTGCCTGTCCAAGAATAGAAATGATACACATTTACTTTCTTTCCATTAAAATTGATTTTGTTGCCATTGCCATACATAAATAATCCATCAGAACTAAGCTTTACATCATCTAAGAATGTATAATCCGCATTTGTTCCATCAATTTGCAATCTTCTCAGATCTCTATTACCAGATCTAATGAAGAGACCAGGACCACTACCATTTAAAAAATATTGTGTATTACCAGAAATAATAGCAGCCGTATCAAGATCAAGACTACCTCTTGCATATACCTGATTATTTTGAGTAAAATATCCTCCTGCTTTTACAGTTAAAGATCCATTTTGTAAATTTAATTGACCATTACATGTCCAACGCATTCCTTGTTTTATCACTAAGTCGCCATATCCAATAATCATATTGCCACCAGCATTCACAACTACTGTTGAATCAAAATTAAATCGCCCATTAGGGATATAAGTCTGACAACAATTAGGTGCATAGATACTTCTTGTACCAATATTCATGTTACCATTATAGCAATAAACATTCCCTCCGTTTACATAAAAATTATTATCCTTTCCAACATTAAAATCTCCTCCTGATTGATAGATGGAATTGTTTTTTGTCCAAGTAAGAGAATCACCTACGGAAAATGTACCATTCCCCATATTCATGTCGCCGTATTGTGTGTACGTTGTTTTGGATTCCAATGTGAAATTACCAACGCCAATATTGAAATTCCCGTTCTGGTAAAAGGTAGATTGACGCTTGATCAGCACATGACCATTAGAAACCTGTAACTGTCCGTTATTAGAATAAGATGCCCCAGTTTCTACAGTGAATAAGCCTGTGCCAACATTGATAGTTGAATTATGACTAAATGTTGCACCGGTTTGTATGGTAAAGCTACCCGAACTCACGGTTAAGGTTCCATTATTATAATAAATAGCACTTTTCCCTACTAGAAAAAGTCCATCATTGATGGAATGATTGCCTCCATTGATGGAAACATTGGCATTTTTTCCAATAGAAAATCCTCCAGCCAATACAATTAAGTTAGCAGAAGTTTGGGTAAAAATCATATTAGAATCTATAGAAAATCCTTGGTATACATTCAAATGTTTTGAGGTTGTAAACTTCACGCCTGGCAGTACATCTTTTGACCTGAATTCTCCACAAAAACCTTCTGCCGAAGTGGTCACTTCTTGTCCAGGTGCTGTAAAAGAATTGATATCAAAAATAACCCTATCAAACTGTGAGGGTACAGATTGATAAAACACAGCTCCGCCTGAAGTGGTAGCCCAATGGGTAGTAGGACTTTGCCAGCTACCTGAACCACCTACCCAATAATAATCTTTAGGAGCCTGTTGGCTAAAAGACAAAAAACTGGATAAAAGAAAAATGCAGATAAGTAAAGCTGAATAAAGCTTTGTGAACGGATTGCGGGGTAAATGTGTTTTCATAACCTAGGGTATTTGATGTGAATGCTAACCTTCTTTTTAATATATTTTAACTGACTACTTTTATTTTAATTACTTTTTGATAGGTACCTAATAGTTTTTTATTTCTGAACTCTTTTACAGAAATACCTATCAGATAATCGCCAATTGTAGTTGCCTTTAAATTGACTTCACCTGTTTTTGAATCAATGGAGATTTGGTTGCCTTTCATGGGCTTTTCATAACTAAAGTCTTTTTGATATTCTACTTTCTTGAATGGGGGGCGACCTCCTGCAAAGGTTTTGTTTACAGGTTGTGCTGGATACACTTTTGGTGCATCAGGATTTGGATTTCCATTGGCAGACAGATAATCGTCTATATTACCGAATGCATAAACCAGCGAGTCGCGGTCATTGTCTTTAGCAGCCGAGCTAAAACTGATCAGCTGATCTTTGCAAGTAATGATAACGGGTGGATATTGAAATATGGGGGATGTATTTGTATCAATAGGAGACATTTCAGGAATATGTAAAGTCATAGACAACCCTTGGTTCTTGGCTTGCATCAATCCTTGAATGTTTACCATATTAGGGTTGATATCCCAGCAACAATATCCAAGCGTTACATCATATCCTCCCATCATTGGATTCATCACCCTTACTTTACCTGAGTAGGTAACTTTTTTAACACATCCGTCTTTAAAACCCGGACAACTGATATTAAGCAATTTCTGCTCGTCCGAAATGGAGATCATTTTGAGGAGTGGCTGTGCGGTGATCATATTTGCTACCGATTCCTGAACAGTTACTTTTTCTGTGCTATCGGTGATAACCGCATTACATCCAAAATATTTAGTCAGAAAAATCTCTACTTCGCCCATCTGACTTGCCCTATAATACATTTCCATACCAGCTAGCGCATTGGGATTTACTTCCTGCATAGGATTTTGACCTGCCATAGTTGGCATACTTGACAAGCCCGTTTTAGTAGACTTTGTGAGTGAGGTTGTAACTGGTTTTGTTGTTGGAGCGGTGTTTGCAGGTTTTGCAGTTCCGCTTGTGGTAGGTTTATTAGATACCTGTGCAAAACTATTATTCAAAAATAAAATAGCGATGATAATGATGCTAAAACACTTTAAAAGCTGCACCTGAAATCTTCTATTATTCCACTCAATTCTTTGAGGAACTACTTTGTAGCCTATATGCAATAAAGCATAGTTGTTTGAATTATAAACTGGAATTTCCGAATAAGGGAAAAGCTTTTTGTGTACTGTCGTAACAACAGTGCACAAAACAGCGATATACTGCAGTGCAAGTTTCATCTTAGGGGTTTGATGCTTGACTAAACTATATTATAACTAAAAAATTTGTTATTTTTTAGCTGATTTTGTTTTAAATAACATTAAACAAGGTTTGAATTGCAATATTTTGGGTGCAAAAATTGACTGCTTTTTTAATCTTATTTCTTTTTTTAAAAGTCTGGTTTTGTTTTTTTTAACAAAATTGGGAAACATATTTCCAGTAAAAAACACCCATTCACAAACAAAAACGGTTCTTTCGCATCAAAAAGTAAATACGTGTTTATGTAATTGCTATTTTACATGATATAAATGCGATTTCAACTCTGTATATTAATTCAACTGTCTTTTGCTATAAATGCCTTTAGTCAGAATAATCAACTTATTTATAGGGGTGAAGCGAACTGGAAAAAAGTGGTCAATCAACAGTCACCTGTTGAACTTCCTGTGATAGAACACGTATATAAAGTGACTAAAAAAGTCTCTCAAAACAGCAGCAGGTCAATCACTCAGGCAAAGATTGACCCAAAAAGTATACTCATTCATAACGGCCCCACTATTCCTTCCACACAAAAAATCAAGTTTACAGGAAAAAAAATTACGGCTCCAATTGCACTTGATGCATCTCCTCTTTTATCAAGAGACAATGCAACCTTTAATATTTCCTATGCTGATAAACAACATGGGTTCCCTGGTAATTTCACAACCGACTTTGCAGAAGATGATCAGCACAATATCTGGATCTCATCAGATAATGGACTCTATAAATATGATGGCTACCATTATTATTTATACAACCAGAAAAATGGCGTTCCATCTATGCCAAACTTGTCTATGTTGTTCGACAAACAACATCGTTTGTGGCTTGCTTCTGATAGCGGTGTGTATTTCATTCAACACGATTCTCTTTTTTCACTTAAAAGCGAGGAGCTCGATTTTTCAAAAGTTCCAAGCTTTAAAGTACAATCAGACCGATTTGATAAAATATGGTTGTCCACTAAAAAAAATGGTGCCGTTAGCATAGATGGTAACAATATTCAGGTTTATGATAAGAGGTGCGGCTTATTTGCCGAATACATACTTAATACCCATGTCGATAAAAACGGGAACATATTGATCGGCGCAAATAACACAGGTCTTTTTGTGATAGAAGCCAATAAAATGCGTTTGCTCTTTAGTACTTCTAACAACATGAAAGTACATAGCATCTTATCACTCTATGAAGACGAAGACGGTATTTGGATTGGTGGATTTTTATCGGGTATGTTTCGCATGGGGCAAAAAGATACCATCCAATACTCTATATCCGGAAAATATAATGAACGAATTTTTGATATTAAAAAAGCACCTGGAGGGGGACTATGGCTTGCTTCTTACAGTTCTGAACTCTGTTATTTTGATAAAAAGAACTTATTAATCATCAATGAAAACAATGGACTAATCAATCGTTTTCCCTATTTCCTTTTCCAAGACAGTTTTAATAATTTATGGGTAAGCAATTTACAGTCGGGGTATTCAAGGGTCAATGAAAACGCTTTTTATGTTCAGAAAAACAACAACGATGCCATTGGTAATATTAAAACAATCATACCTGATAATAAAAAGGGAAAGTGGATCATCACCCACGGAAAAAATTTATTGTATCAAAAAGGCAATACTACAACTTCATTTAGTATAATAGAAAAATATGGAATAGACCCATTTGGATTTCTGTTGGATGGAATATTAAATGACGATGGTAGTCTTTGGGTTGGAAATTATGGCGGTGGATTGACTCTAGTTACAGATTCACTTTATAAATCTTATTATTATTCTAACTTTCCTGAAAATGGGATCATCAATTCGATTAAAAGGGATTATCAGAATAAAGTTTGGTTTAGTCCGGGCGACTTTGGCCTCATCTATTACGATAAAAATAAATTTTGGCGCTATACCCAAAAATCGGGTTTACTTTCTAATAACGTAAAGCATGTATTTTTAGACAATAAGAAACAAATAAATTGGACTTTTGAAAATGGTTTTCAACGACTAAACAATGGTAGTATTGAAACAATGTTTATCGGAAATACTCTACTAAAAGACCAGGTGAATGGCATGCTAGCAGTGGATGCAAAAACAACCATTTTAGCAACAAGTGAAAATGGTTTGCTATTTCTAAAAAATAATAAAGCTTACCAATTATCAATCGCAAGCGGCCTTTCTTCAAATAATGTAAAAACAATCATTCAAGATACAAACGGTACCATTTGGATCTCTACCGACAAAGGCATTGAATCTTTTAAAACTATTGGTTCTGGAAAGGGAAATGAAATAGCCTTCACAGAACACCAGATTTTTAATACATCCAATGGCAACTATATCTTGGACGCTGAAAATGTATTCTTGGATTCAACAGGCTCACCTAACTGGACTGTGAAGGATAAGTCATTGGTATTAAATCCTACTTTTTTAAAAAAAATTAAAAGTGTTCCTGTTTTTAGTTTTCAATCATTTTATATTGACAATAAAAAGTTAGCGCAGTCTTCCGAAATTTCTATTTTACCCAATCAAAAAATACAAATCGATTTCACCACAATTTATTGGGGAAGAGAAAATAATCTTTCGATAAAATATTTATTGATTTCAGACAGGGGTGATACCAGCATTAATGCAATCGGCGAAAAGGGACATATCACTATCAGTGAAATCTTGCCTGGTAAATACAATATCATTCTTTCAGCAGAAGACAATAACCAACTTTTTTTTTCAAAGCCAATCTTCATTCAAATTAATAATTTTTGGTACAACACATGGCTATTCAGGATAATTGGATTATGTGTATTGCTCATTTTGCTCGTTGGTTATTTTAGACAGAAGGCAAAAAGACAAATTAATATCAATAGACTATTAAAAATAAAAGTGGACGAACAAACAGAAGAGATATTCAAGGAAAAAGAGGAACTGATAGAAAGTCACCAGATTATTAATAAACAAATAGGCGAGAAAGATTTACTCATTCAGGAGATTAATCACCGGGTGAAAAATAATTTACAATTTATATTAGCAATGGTAGAGATGCAAATGGGTGCAGATTTTAAGAAAGATCCTATTGAATCTTTAATGGGAACTTCAAGACGAATTACTGCCATGTCATTGGTACATGAAATGTTATATGACAACAATGAAGTACAAGTTTTATCAATAAAAAAATATATCTATGAACTAATTGAAAATTTAAAAGAACTGGCTAATGACAATCAAAATCCAGTTGAGATAAAAACTTATGTAGAGGATTTTGTTTTAGATTCTAAAACTGCTATTGCATTGGGTATGATTATTTCGGAATTAGTGAGCAATTCTTTTAAACATGCTTTCAAAAAAATTAAGGACCCAAAAATAATTGTTCAATTATTTCATGTGCCCACAACGGATCAGTTATGTTTATCAGTAAGTGACAATGGAAATGGAATTGAAGGCGAATGCCTTTCTAAAAGAGGTTTCGGAATGCAAATGATAGACATTTTCAGTAGACAGTTAGAAGGTGAATACACGATAGATTGTCAGGTGCATTTTACTTATGAGCTAAATTTTAAACAGCAAATATTATGAATGCTTCTAAAATATTAATTGTAGAAGATGAAGTGTTAATTGCAGAACATATTAAACGCTATCTCATTTCATTTGGATATAGTCATATTTATTTAGCGCATACCAAGAGTTTAGCCTATCAAGCATTAGAACATATCCATCCAGATCTTGTGTTATTAGATATACACTTACAGGGTGCATTAGATGGTATTGAAATTGCAAAATCAATTGATCAAAAAAACAAAATACCTTATATATTCATTACTGCTAACGCAGATTTATTGATTATACAAGAAGCAATCCACACTAAGGCAATTGCTTATATTACTAAACCTTTTAAAAAATCTGATTTATTTGCTGCAGTACAAATAGCATTAAAAGCCTTGCCTTTTACAGAAGAACCCTTCTTAGTAATTAAGGAAAACAACTCAACTATTAAGGTTACTATAAATGATATACAGTTTATTGAAAGCAATGGCAACTATATAAATTTCTATACAAAAACACACAAACAAATCGCTCGTCGTTCACTGGAATGGGCTGAAGAACAATTACCTGAACAACAGTTTATGCGGGTTCACCGTTCATTCATTGTAAACGTTCGATTTATCAGTCGCAAAAATGCAAATTCAATTTTCATTGGTGAAGTAGAAATTCCTGTTTCAAGAACTTATTTACCAAGACTATTAGCCTATTTAAAATAATAACACCCCAGCATTTCTGTTGAGGTGTTTTATTCTTTCTTAGATCGGAGTGGTGCTTGTCTTACCCTCTCAACTTAATCACCTGCACCACCTTACGCTTATTATCCTGTATCATTTCCAC
>JANOYH010000344.1:0-37072 GCA_031428775.1 Bacteroidota bacterium | reverse complement strand
AGATTTTCTGAAAGCCTTCCAATTCTAGAGAATTCTAATAAATCAAGTATAATTTGGCGCATTCTTTTTGCACCATCTACTGCAAAATGAATGTATTGTTTTCCTTTTTCGTCAATAATATTCCAGCTTTGAAGTTTGCCTTTGCCTGTCCATTTTAATATGCTTACTGCATTCACCATTCCAAAGACGTCTTCTTCGTTTGCCTCATTTTCACTGGTATCGTCTTCTTTTAGTTTTTGAAGGAAGGCGGGAAATGCAAATCCTATGAATGACCTAGCTATCACATTAAAAATACCTCCGAGAAAACGAATGATTTTTACCACGAAGTGATAAGCTTTTCTTCCAAACCTCCATAAGATTTGTTTACTTTTTTGAATATCCAGATTTAATATACTTGTAAAAACAAGGTTATACATATCTTTTCTAAAGCATACTGTATAGAATTCTTGCGTAACAGGGTCAAAGCTTGGATGAGCGGATGACTGTATTAATTCGAATACGTCTTCTTGAATCAAGAAAGATAATGATTCACTCCATTCATGGTTAAAACCAATGGCAGTAATCAGTTTCATGGTTTTTGGGTCAACTTCAAAAGGCCTACCTGCATCAAAATTTACAGTAAGTCTAGTATGTTTATTTCCAGGAAATTTAAATGCATTAACAGAAGTATTGGCTTGGTTACGAGAACCCAATATTTTGGAGGTTCTAGCAATTCCCTTGCTTTTAAAGAAAATTCCTTCCTGATAATTTTCAGTACCATATTTAGACGCTTCATCAGCGTAGTAACAAGGGGTTTTCAATAAAGCCGATTTAACTCGAATCAACCCTGGCTCGCTACAATTGAATCTAAACAACATTCCATCCCCATTAAATACCATTTGACCCCATTCGGGATTGGGTGTTCCATCGGGATGCGTTTTAGGGATGGGGGTGCTATTGTTTACTGTTCCAACTGGAGAATTCATAAAAACAAATCCATCCAGATCCATTGGCATCGTTCCTTCAAAGCAATGAAGTGTTATATCAATTTCGTCCCTTGATGCAAAAGTCAGCGGTTTTTTTATCATGATACTATTTTTCCTGCATAAGGCTGATTCATGCAGTTATCCATTTAATATAAGAAATATTCAAATAGCAGGCTATTATATTTCAATTGCATTATGTTTTAATACTAAAATATTGATCGATATTTGGTCTGATGCAAAGCCTGTAATCTCAAATCGGGCAAATGCATCTATAATAATTATTTGAAATCTGATAAATAATAGCAACAATCCTTTGTAGTAACCTTATTAGCTTAATTGCAAAAATGCTATTGAAATTGTAGCTTCGCAAAAAATAACTAGCACAATGAGTGAAATAACACTAACACAGGGTAAAATCCACACCAATAAAGGCATCTTGACTTTTGAACTCTATGATGATGACGCACCTATTGCTGTAGCTAACTTCAAAAAATTAATCACATCAGGATATTATGATGGGCTTAGTTTTCACCGAGTGATTCCAAATTTCATGGTACAAGGTGGTTGCCCAGACGGAACAGGTGCTGGCGGACCAGGTTATTCCATTGAGTGTGAAACCAAGGGGGTTAAACAAATTCACGATCGCGGGGTTTTATCGATGGCGCATCGTGGTAGAAATACTGGTGGTTCACAATTCTTTATATGTCATAACCGTCCAGGTACCAGGCATTTAGATGGTGTTCATACCTGTTTTGGTAAAATAATTGACGGATTGGAAATATTAGACCAAATCAAAGGTGGTGATATTATGACCAAGGTTGAAATCATCTAATCCTTTATATTGTCTTTTTAGGTGGTAATGCAAAAGCAATGGCTTCGTGTTCAAACTGACCCTTGTGCGATCCGTCGCAGAAGGGTTTGTTTTTGCTATGACCACATCGGCATAAGCCCAATACTTCTCGTCCACCAAGATCATAATTGTTTCCTTCTTTATCAACGATAGTGAAATCGCCTTCAATTTTTAATGAACCATTACTGTTGACTGTTATTTTAGTTGACATTTTTTAGATTTTGCCCGAAGATAATGGGAACTAGTTTATTCTCCGTAAACAAAACTTTCCATTATCTGCATCGACTCCATTGCATTGATTGCAGAACAAGGGTTTTCTCCTTTTGATAGAAAGTAGGCGACAATTTTTTCTATCATGGGTTGTTGAATATGTGTGGGATGTTGAAATGGAATGGTTACTATTCCTTCATTGGTTTCAAGGGTAATTTGATTGCCAAAAACCGGAAAACTGATTTTGCCTGTTGATCCAAAAATCTCAAAATCGTCTTGTACCATATGTTCCGCAACGCTGAAACACCAAGTGCCGGTAAACAATATTTTATTGGACAATAATGCTAATCCTGTAACTAAATCTTCTGCAGAATAAAGTCCTGCTTGATTTACAGCCATCCCTCTAGCATTGATAGCTTTACCAAAAAAGTAGACCAATAAATCCAATTGGTGGGGCGCTAAGTCGTAGAATAAACCAGCACCGGCCATGGAAGGATCAACCCGCCAATTATTGGCAGTTTGTGTGATCTTGGTCGACTTGTCGGGTTGCATGAAGCCTATCCTTACTGTTCTAATAGTACCAATAGTGCCCTCACTAAGCAATTGCTTAACTTTAAGAAACATAGGCAATGCCCTTCTATAATGCGCTACCACAAGTTTAATACCAGTTGATTGGGAAACCTCTTGCATTCGCATACAGGCTTTCAAATCTAAAGCCATGGGCTTTTCTACATACACAGATTTCCCTGCTTTCATAGAAGCTATGGCATATGCTTCATGAAAACGAGGCGGAGTTGCTATATAAATGGCATTAATATCCGGATCATTGATTAAGGCATCAGCATCTGTGTACCATTTGGGAACTTGATGTCTTTGGGCATAATCTTTCACAAGCAGTTCGTCTCGCCTCATTACTGCAATAAGTGAAGAGTTGGGTACTTTATTAAATGCCGGACCGCTTTTTAGCTCTGTTACATTGCCACAACCGATAATACCCCACTTTACAAATTGCTGATTCTGCTGCTTGTTCACCCCAAATTTTGTCATAAATCATACTTTAATAAAATAAACAAAATTACTAATTTGTAATAATGCATGAAATAATTATTTCTAGACACAACCATATTTATTATTTAGCGTATATTAAATTAATATCTTTTTTTGCACATACAGCAAATGAAGCCATTTTTGAATCATAAAAACAATGGATAGGATTGTATCCTTATTAATTTGTATTTTCTAATTGCTGAATATGAAAAAAATATTTCCTCTTTTTTTGATGGTTTTGTTGTTACAATCCTGTAACTACGACAAGGCTGAACTAATATATCCAACTACAGGCCCATCTGGTAGTACTTGTGATACTGCAGGAATTGTTTCTTATAGCCAGAAAGTAGTGCCTATTTTTCAAACCCACTGTTATAGTTGCCACACTGTGGCATTTCAATCGGGTGGGATAGCGATGTCAACCTATGCAACAGAAAAAGCAATTGCATTAAATGGCAAACTTTTGGGCGCTATTAACCATGCAAGTGGATTCAGTGCTATGCCACAAGGATCTTTAAAACTTAGTAGTTGTCAAATTGCAACTATAAAAAAGTGGATTAATACAGGATGTCTAAATAACTAGACCTCACAATTAATTGTTCGTTTAAAATGAAAAAAAGAACCATTGTTTATTCTATTATCACAGTAATAATAATCATTACTGTGCTTACGTTATACGCATGGAAAGAGTATAACAGGAAACCGATTGATCTAAGAAATACAAAAGCAAATTATACACTTTATACAAAAATACTATTGAATGATTTTAGCCTTTCCGATTCTACGAGTAATGCAAAATATATGTCTCAAATTATTGAATTAACAGGTTCGGAATATTCAATTGATTCTTCAAATAAAAGTGCCTATACTATTGTGTTGTCTGAAAAAGATTTTCTCATCTCTATTCGGTGCAGTTTGGATTCAACAGAAAAAATGCTTGGAATATTATTAAATTCTGGAAAGGAAATAACAATCAAAGGAATTTATACTGGCTATAATGCAGATGACTTAGGATTAGGAGCTGATATCATAATAAACAAGTGTATACTTATAAACAAATAATCCTAATTAAATTTTAACAATGAAAAGTTTTCTATCCCTCTTCATTCTTTTTGTGGGCATATCTAGTATAGAAGCCCAAGACAAGTATTATACTAAGACTGGAAAAATAAGTATCAATGCCACAGTAAATAAATCGCTTGAAAATATTGAAGCATTTAATAAAACGGTCGTTTGCATCATTGATACCAAAACGGGGGAAATTCAATTTTCAGTTTTGATGAAAGGATTTGAATTTGAAAGGGCATTAATGATGGAACATTTTAATGAAAATTATGTGGAAAGTGAAAAGTTTCCTAAATCTGTTTTTAAAGGTGCTATTTCAAATCATGCTTCAATTACTTATACTAAAGAAGGGGTCTATCAGGCAAAGGTAAAGGGGAAAATGACCCTGCATGGCGAATCAAAAGACATTGAAGCAGAGGGCAAAATATTGAATAAAAATGGAAAATTAACCATTACAACAATGTTTAACCTTACGCTTGCTGATTATAAAATTATGGTCCCGAAATTAGTAGCCGATAAGGTTGCCACTAATGCAAAAATTACCGTGGATTGCATTCTTGATCCTCTATTGAATAAATAAGCTCACTTCAAATACTAAAACTAACCAATGAAGAAACATACTTTAAAAATGATCCTAGCAATCAGTATCAGTTTAATTTCTATTAAATCATTTGCCCAAGAGACAGACCTTCTTAAACTTGTTGAAGATACTATTCCTAAAAAACAGGTTGTCAAAAACGCTTTTAAATCTACCCGGGTTATAAATGGACATTCAATTGAATTTTTAGCTCCCGCCACAATGGATTTTAGAATACTTCACCGTTTTGGATTGATGAATCAAGGAGCAAAAAATTTATTCGGACTAGATCAAGCATCAATGAGATTGGGGTTTGATTTTGGAATTTTAAAAAACCTACAAGTTGGAATAGGAAGAAGTACTTATAGAAAAGAATTAGACGGATATATCAAATTCGCACCAATCATTCAGTCAACCGGACCCAATGCTTTCCCTGCAACAATTGCTTTAGTAACTGGTATAACATTAACTACTATGGATTATCAAGACCCTACTGTAAACTATAAATTTTCATCTCGAATTGCCTATTATTTTCAAACCATCATTGGTAGAAAATTCAATGAAAAGTTATCTTTGCAATTGACACCTACGATTGTTCACAACAATTTAGTGCCTTTGGCTGCACAGCCTAATGATGTATATTCAATGGGCTTCGGTGGCAGGTTGAAAATGAGTAAAAGGACTGCTTTTACCTGGGATTATTTTTATTTATTTAATGGCAAAATAGATGGTATTAATTATAATCCGCTTTCAATAGGAGTAGATATTGAAACAGGTGGACACGTCTTTCAATTACATTTATCAAATGCAGTTGGAATGAATGAACGTGCTTTTATAACAGAAACCACCAGCTCATGGGAAAATTTTGACATTAGAATGGGGTTTAATCTTTCTAGAATTTTTCAATTAAAAAAGAAAAAATAATACACCGTTTTGGATTAATATTGAAATTATCCAATCAATAATTCAGTTTAAGTCATTTTCAGTTGCTTTTAATTCTAAGCAACTCCTTCTTCAACTAACTTTACTAAAATTAGATTGAATGAGGACTACTGTTTTTTTGATGATTAGTTTTACTATCTTTTTCAATATTTTTTTTCAAAAGATATATGGCCAGACTAATGGCACTTTATCAAGTAAGCTGTTTTATAAGGAAGCGCCAATTTCTTTTGCGAGTGTATTATTATATGCAACAAGTGATAGCAACAAAGTAGTAAAAAATACCCTTTCAGACAGTTTGGGTCATTTCATGATAGAGGACATTCATTTTGGAAACTACTACCTAATCATCAGAGCCCTTGGATTTAGACCTAATAAAATTGAAGTTTCTTTTTCAACTGCTCATGAAGAAATTGTGTTACCAAACATTTTATTAAATATTGAGAATGAACCCTTAAATAACGTAACAGTTACAGCTCAAAAGAATTTAATACAAAGAACATCGCAAGGATTTATCGTAAATGCAAGTGCCAGTATCACACAATTAGGAGGAACTGCAACGGATCTTTTGCGCAGCACCCCAACAGTTTTGGTGGATGCCGAAGGGGTTATTACTATGAGAGGGAAATCACCATTGATATTGATCAACGGTAGGAATTCTAGTATGTCAAATACAAATCAAATAACATCCAGTAGCATTGAAAGCATTGAAATCATTAGCAGCCCAACAGCTCAATACGATGCTGATGCGGAAGGTGGTATCATTAACATTAAATTAAAAAAAGGAAAATTGTCCGGTACAAATGGCGCAGTTTCACTTGGTGCTGGATTTGGCGCAAAGGGACGCATAAATAGCTCATTCCTGTTGAATCATAAAACCGCTCTATGGAATTTGGGGATTGCCTATGACAACCGATTTGCTGGTAGAGAAAGAACAATTGATGCGCTTCGAATCAATTACGATTTACCCAATGATTACCAAATTGCTCAATATAGAAATGATAGTAGAACTGAAGCCTTACAAAATTTAAGATTCAATGCAGATTATACCCCAAATAAAAATAGTGCTTGGGGCTTTGAATTGTTATTTACAAATGAAGGACAGGATAATAATGAAATACTTTATAGCAAAATAATCACAAAGACTAATACCCTCAAATCAAATACAGAAAGGTATTCTTTTGAAACTCAATTTGAAAAAATAGCTGAAACTGCCATCAATTATAGTCATAAAAATAGCAATAACGGAGCCTTACTTACAGCTAATTTGAGCAGTTCTTTTAATCAAGACCGTGAGAATACCTCTATTAACTCACAGCCATTAGACGCAAACAATGTTCCTGTAGGAAGTGCTTATTTACAAAAAACACATAATTATGAAGACTTTAATGTGACTATTTTCAAAACAGATTATGTGTTTTCTATTTCAGAAAAGGCAAAAATCGAAACAGGGTATAAGGGTTTGTTTCGATTCTTTGAATCAGATTACCAACAATACGATCAAAATAATGGAATCTTTGTACCCAATTTAAAAGCAAGTAATCAGTTTAAATTTGATGAGCAAGTGCACGCTCTATATATTCAATTCAATTCCTTTGCAGGTAATAAAACAAGTCCAACTTGGAAATATGATTTAGGCTTAAGAGCAGAACAGGTCTATAACAATGGACAAACGATTAGTCAGGGCATCAGTTTCTCAAACAAATATTTCAACCTTTTTCCTACCGCCAATCTGGTATACTATCAAAGTCAAGAACAGTTTTGGAAAATAAGCTATAGCAAAAGAATTAACCGGCCTGGTCTTGGTCAAATAAATCCGTTTACTGATATCACTGATTCATTAAATCAACATAGTGGAAACCCCTATTTAAAACCCGAATTGGTAGATGCATTAGAATTGGGATTTAATAAAGAATGGACTAAAACGAGTTTTTATAGTGCCCTGTTTTATAGAATTGCCAACAATGCCATTCGTGATCTGATTGAAGTTTTACCTAATGGTGTGTCAATAAGAAAGCCGGTCAACTATGGAACTGGCACTACTTATGGAATTGAAAATGTATTAACGGCGAAACCTTTCAATCTGTACGACTTAAGTTTGAGTGCTGCATTTTTTAAACAATCATATAGTGGCGAAAATGTCACGCAGGATTTTGTCAGTGATTTGTTTAGTTGGAATGGCAAACTCATCAATAATTTTCAAATTTGGAATGGGGGTAAATTACAAATTACCGGGGTCTATAATTCTCCTATTGCAACACCACAAGGAGAAAGAATTGCCAATTATAATGTAGATCTAGGCTTTCAGCAAAAATTGGGTAAAGGAAATAGTAGAATAGGACTTGTGGTTACAGATATCTTCAATACACTGCAAAATGGAACTAATGCGCAAGGGAGTAATTTCAGCGCTTATCGCATTTCAAAATCTGATACAAGGGCCATCCTCATCACTTTTGCGCACTCTTTTGGATCAAGTTTCAAAGAAAAATTAATGGAAAATAAATTCTCAATTGAATAATTTTTTAAGACGATTTAAATGCTATCGGATGATGCGTTTTCTTGTGTTGTCCGCAAAAAAGCCTTGTATAAATTCTTAAGAGTGAAATTTCAATAAATAGCAAACTCAAAATGATGAAGCCCATCATTAGATACTGGTGACTTTCAATATAAGTTAACATCAAATCCAAACCAACATATAAAGGTGAGATAGGAAAACCCACTAGGCCCAAACAAGCCACAAGAAAAATTACACCGCCGGTAGAATATTCATAAGCATTGCCATGGTAACTATTAAGATCAATGTCTTTTTCAGCTTTCTCTAAATTCAAAAGCGCAAGTAAACCAAGAATTCCAAAAAAGGCAATAAAGCTTAAGTAGAATAAAAGGTATTGATAAGGGATATGGCTGTTTACTGAAATGCTTAGTGTTATAAAAAGGTGACCCACAATCACTTTATTCCAAGCATTTTTTCCTGATGCCCGTTCACTAAATGAGCTAAGTATAAACAAAAAGGAGAGGAATGAACAAAATACTGCAAAACCATCGAGTACCCATTCTTCGTACAATTTTGTATTGACATCTAGATAAATTCCAATTATAAAGACAAATATCACCAAAGTGATAATTAGTTTTTGATTTAGTTTAGACAAACGTTTACCAAATAGCTTAAAGGGATTCCAGATATACTGATAGTGCGCCAGATCCATATTATACTCTTTAATGGAAAGCATGTAAATAGTATTTAATAGTCTATTCTGTTTGCCTTCTTTTCTAGGCGAAAAATTAAACAGCTGATTGTGAATTAAATAGCCCAAAACAGAAGGCGATACCAATATTTGATACGCGCGCAAAAAAGCATTCCCAGAAAAATGAATCAACGCTAATACATGATAACCTAAAGCAACTTCAATAAAGATGATACCAATTTGTGTGATAGATGCATAGGCTATTTGCGTTTTTACAGCAGGCTGTGTACTAGCAATGGTATTACTTGTTAAGCAAGTTATTACCGCAAAAACAATAATTGCCACTTTTACAATTGGCAAATTTTCCCAAAAAGGATAAGTACGCAAAAGAAGAAAAACCCCTAAGTGTATGGAAAGTGATCCGTAGAATATGGCACTTGAACTAGATGGACCTTCCATTGCCCTTGATACCCATGAAGAGAATGGAAAAATGGCAGACTTGATAGAAGCCCCAATAAAAATAGCCAATCCAATCATGGTTGCCAATATGTAATGATTGTTTATTTTTTCTAAAACAATATTGGTATCTAGTAATTGTGAGAAAGAAATATTTGAATGCCATAAGTGGTGATTAAACCACATGGCAAGGATCAGAAACACATCTCCGAGTCGGTACAATGAAACCACTTTCATGGCATTTTTTACTGGCAAGTATCTTTCTCTATAAAATGAAATTAATAAAAAAGAGCTGATACCAACCATTTCCCAGCCAATAAAAAGTGTCTCAAAATTTCCGGAAACAATTAATACACTATAACCAAAAAAGAATAACTGGATATTAGTAAAGTATCGTTTAAATCCTTCTTCTCTATGCACATAATATTTGCTAAATACAGATACCAAGAGCACTAAAACAGTGCCCACAGTTAGAAAAAATGCGGTTGTTTTGTCGAAATAAAAATCAACATAAAAATCAAACTGAGGGGTATCTAATATAGTATACTGTCTGATATCAAGTATTGGCGAGCCGCCTAAAATCCAAATAACGAGTATGTATGACAAAAGTAAAAGCTGAATGGCAGCAGTTGCAATTGATAATGCAGAAAGTGTTTTCTCGCTTTTTCTATTTTGCAATGTGCTTAAAACAAAACCTACGAAAGGAATATAAGTCAAGTATTGTAACAGGTTTTGCATGGGTTATTTTTTTAATCGGTAAACTGGCAGGTTTTCTTGTGTTGCATTTTCAATTTCAAATGCACTCATTTCAATTCCATTTTCAATGACCTGCTCGTGATTGTGCATATGCTCTGCAGCTCCATGAATAGGATGATAAGGTATAAAAGTACCTCTTAGAAAATGATACAATTGGTTATTGTTCGGGTTTATGACAACTAAGTGTACCCATTCATTGATATACCACTCATAAATATCTGGATCAGATTGTATTGTTTTTAAAACGATATCAGGATTGTGTTCCACAATAATTAATAACCTAACTGGATCATGTATTTCAATCATTTGTACGGGCAAACCTGGACGAAGGTCGCCATCACTACTATTAGAAACACCAATCAATCCCATCACATTATGGGGTAGCTTTGTACCTGCACCAAGTTTATGGTTGTCAATTCTTGAAAAATAATATTCCAAGTTAATTCCCCCACATACAGGTCCTATTGGTCTAATAACATTCACCAATAATTTTCCGTCGGGGTCTGTTCTATAATCGTATGAATTTAGAAAGGCTCTTCTGTCTAGAAACAAGTCGCGCGTTAAACTTCTTCTACCAATCACACATAAAGCATTTGAACCATGACCCAATTCTGGTCTAGGCTCAAAAAGAGATACTGACCGTTTTTTGATTTGTTTACGGATTGAGTTGATATTGTCTCTTGTATCGATAGATGCAAAACGGCGCGACCTTTCTTTGGCATTAAAATCAAGTGCCGCCTCAAAGTGGTTTACATTAGTAATATGCAATAAGGTATTGCTTGGATTCAGTTCTTTGGTACTAAAATAAAGTATTTCATCTGCCGCTGTATCGTGCAAAGCACCAATAAACTGCGTACTTTCAGGAATATTAATTCCTTTTTCAAATAGAATTTTTCTAACGGCAGTATGGTTGGCCATAAATGCAAATACTTTTGCATTTACAGAACCGGGTCTGCCACTACAAGCACCACAATCATGTGCGCCGTGATGTGGATTATTGGCACTACTTGATCCGTGTGCAACAAAATAAACGATGGGAGCAAAATCCTTGACCATCCCAATGTTCCTCAATTGTGCTTCTACTCTTGTGGCCATTTCTTCAATAGTAAATCCAATCTGTAAGCCCTTTTCAACGTCTTTTGTATCTATATTTTCTATGGTTAATTCTGAGTGTTCCCCAACATGTGAAAACGCATTTGAAATAGCTGGACTCATCTTAGGTCTAAACAAATGAAGAAACAATTGCACAAAAGAAAGCCAACCTGCCATTAAAGTAAAGACTAGTCCACCTAATAATGTATGCGTTTGCTTATGGTATAATAAAACGTGTTTTCTTTTTTCAAGCTTATTGGTTTCTTTTATCAGGTATTTGGGAGTGACAGGCGCCGGACATAGTTTTTCAAAAAATTTTCCATTTTCAGGTTGAAAATAAAACTCCACACCAAAAAAACCAGGCGCACCATAGGTTTCACAGTGTGGCTCAACAAACTCTAGGTGTCTGCGCAAAGAACATTCCCTTTCATCAATGCAAAAAACTGCTTGGAACAACGGTGCATGATGCACTATTTTTTCCATTCCATTCTCATGTACAAAAGCGCCTAAAATGGCATCATAATAGCTCCACTCAAAAGCGTCTTGAAATAATACCAACACTTCTTGGAGTGTAGACTTATCAATTTCAGCAAAAAGTTGTTCCGGTTCAATTTTTTCTTTTACCCCTAATGGCAACCAAGTTTTATTGTGTTGATGATCCAGTACATCAATTTCTAATAAAAGTTCAAAATGAATCAGGTCTTTTAAGGAAATGGTTCGTTTCTCAAAAAGTGTGTCAGGCTTTTTTTCAATGGTGGCTACCATGCCAGCCCAACCTCTATGGGCAAACTGTTGGTCAAAGACATACTGTTCATATAACGCCTCATCCCCCACCAGAATTTTCAAAAGTTCTTCAATTGTACAAGACTCGTCAAAAAATAATTCTTTGACTCTTTTAGAATGAAAGAAACTAGTATAACTACTTTTCTCAACTACCCTTAGTGCGTCTAGAAATCCCCTACTAGTTACTGGAAAGTTCCATGCTGAAATACCTTGATCCAAATAAGCCGCCAATATTCTAAAAAGCATTGGTTGAACCTTATTATTTAAGTCGATATGATAGTGCTTATTCCATAAAGCTCTTAACTTACCAATACGCGCTTCTTTCTGAAGGTTAAAAGATTCTATTAATAATTGATTCTTCCAGTATTCAAAAACATCAACGCCTTTTTTTTCTGTGATAATGCGATTTAAAATCTCGTCCTTAATCCTACCACTTTTGTATAAATTTCTATACTCCTCTAATTCTAGGGTAACATGATAACCAAAAATAGTAGACGCTTTGAAAATTCCGTCATAAAATTTTGTGTGTTGAAAAGCGTGTAAGGTATTATGGTGCACGAAATCCTTTAATGGAGTTTGTGAAGGCAGATAATGCTTTAACTCATGTAATAAATGTGCTTCATCAAAATGTATTTCAGACATTGCGTATTGTTTAAACTGAAAAGTATTAGTGTGCACTTACCCCTACAAATGCTGGAATATGAAATAATTCAACTTCAATATTCTTCAATTTTGCTGCTATCGTAAAATCATGAATAATTTCTAGAACATCTATGTCAATAAAATGAGATCCACTGCCATCAATTTTAACTTTAGAATCATTAGGTAAATCAGCCAATTTTCTAGCGATACTTCCTTTATTAATAAAAGTTACATTTTCTGCGAGTTTGATATGCACGTGACCACCTAGTTCCAATTTTTCGTGATGGATCGTATAATCCCTGCGATGGTTTGAACGCAATATGAAAAAGATGGAAAAAGTAACGCCAAGTGTAATTCCTTTTAGCAAGTCAGAGAATTGAATGGCCACAATCGTTACAATAAAAGGAAGAAATTGCTCCCAACCTAGCTTCCACATTTGTTTATATAGGGCTACTTTGGTTAGTTTATAACCCACCACCAATAAAACAGCCGCTAGACAAGCTAGTGGAATTTTATTTAACAGCGTAGATAAAGCAATGACACTGATGAGTAAAAAAATACCATGTGTTATTGCAGAAAGTTTGGTTTTGCCTCCGGCATTAATGTTGGCTGAAGACCTTACAATCACAGCTGTGAGCGGCAAACCGCCTAGCATACCCGAAATAATATTGCCCAAACCTTGTGCAGTCAATTCTTTACTAGTAGGAGTCAATCTTTTATAAGGGTCTAATTTATCTGCTGCTTCAATACTAAGTAATGTTTCGAGACTTGCTATAATGGCAATGGTAATAGCCAATAAATAAACTTGGTAATTATTAAAAGCACTAAAATCAGGTAATGTGAATTGGTGAAAAAAATCATTTGCAGTTTTAGCTACAGGCAAATTAACCAAATTACTGTTTTCCAACACCAAGGCTGGATTTAGTATTTTAAACAACTCATTGAGTATAACACCAAATACTACTGCCACTAACGCCCCGGGTACCCATTTAAAAAAAACATATTTTTTTACCCTGGGAATTTCCCAAATAAGTAAAATACCTAGTGATATTGCCGCAATGATAATTGCACCAAGGTGATAAGTAATATTCAATTGTTTTGAATAACCAATAGCAATGGGCGCTTGTTTTAAAATTAAGATAATACCAATAGCCGCAAGCATTCCCTTAATTACGCTGGAAGGAAAATAATAACCAATAATGCCTGCTTTGAAATAACCCAAAATCATTTGTAATACACCTGCAAGAACAACTGCCAGCAATAAAATTTCAAAAGATCCCACATCGTTAATCCCATTCAAAACGATTACTGTTAGTCCAGCTGCTGGTCCACTTACACTTAAAGCAGACCCACTAAAATAGGCCACCACTATTCCTCCTACAATACCAGCAATGATTCCAGAAAAAAGTGGTGCTCCTGCGGCAAGGGCAATACCAAGGCATAAAGGAAGTGCCACAAAAAATACTACTAAGCCTGCTGGTATATCGTCTTTGACATACTTAAAACTCAAGCCTTGGGAAGGTTTGTTTAAATTCATAAAATGAAGTGTTGAAACAAAAGAATAGCAAGCGTCTTTAAAACTTGCTTGAAATGAGATAGAATTAAAATATTGCTGCTTAATTAAACAACATTCGGTGGTGGGATGAGTATTTCTACACTATGGTTGATAGGCAGGCCAATCTTTAAATTTGTATTATAAAGCAATACCGACTGTAAGCTAACTAATTGGCCATAGATAGAATGTTCACAAAGCAATTCAATTTTCTTGATTTTTAAGGGATCCTCATCTTTGTCTTCATCTTCATTTTCACAAATAAACTTGTCATTTAGCCTATTTTCTACAATAGAAATGCCAAACAAATAACAAATCCCTTCTACAGGAAACACCTGTAAAGAAAGAATGAATAATGTGACAATGAATATGATTTTCTTACATTTCAATCCAATAAAACTTATTTATGCGGTGCCAAGGTATCAAAATTTGATGTATTGTGCACAAATGTGGTCTTTCTTAATATTAAGCCATAAAAAGTAAAATCAATATTACTTCATCTAAATGGTATCAAGCTTTTATAGAAAAATCGTAACTTATGTATTCTATATGTGGGTAAAATACTTATACGTCTTTTTAGCAAGTGCTGCCGTGGACATTGTTCCGCTGCCGCTACCTCCTGCCTTTGTGGTAATGGTATTAATTCAACTATACTACGATTTAGATGTTTGGCCTGTAATCATCATTGGTGTAGCTGGATCAGTATTGGGAAGGTATATCCTAACACTTTATATACCAAAAATTGCCAGTAAACTATTTAACCCAGAAAAAAATAAGGACGTACAATACTTAGGTAAAAAGCTCAATGAAAAGGGCTGGAAAAGTCAGCTTTTCATTCTAAGTTATTCCTTAATGCCCCTCCCAACAACGCCTCTTTTCATTGCAGGTGGTATTGCTGGAATGAAACCGCTCAAAATTATTCCTGCATTTATAGTTGGAAAATTTATAAGTGACGCCATTGCTGTACTCATGGGTAAATTTGCAGCTGAACACGCCAACGAAATTTTTGATGGGGTTATTTCTTGGCAGACAATTCTTGGATTTGTATTTGGACTAACCCTAGTTGCTGCCTTCCTGTTTATTGACTGGCGTACCTTGATACAAACAAAAAAGTTTCGCATCAATTTAAAAATCTGGAAATAGACTACTTATTCCTATCAGTCTTTTTTTACAAGAATGGGATCTTCGTTCAACCCTTCAATTTTCATTTTGTATCCTTCAGAACTGAGGTAGATAGTAACAGCAGGTCTAAATAAATTGGCAAATACATTTCCCGTTGTGTAATCTTGTTTCCAAACATCCCCATTTACTAATTTGAAACTAGAATTTCCATCATATCCCCTAAAATTTCCATCGATATAATTTTCTATCACTTCCTGTAGTCTATTACATGTCAAGAGTTTCTCTATACCTTGAATTTTCATTTTTAATTTTTTCCCTTCTTGATACACAAGAATTTCTGGATTAGGATATATTGATTTTTGATTGATTTTATCATTCAATTCATAGAAATGAAAATTTTCGGTTTTTATAAGGCTCCCTTTGGCTAAAGTTTCCGTTAGATTCTTAAAGGTTTTTGTTGAGTCTACTAATTTCAAATTGGCTGGAACTTGCGATTGTATGAACCCAAATACAAATAAAACAAAACTCAATAGAATACTTTTTTTCATACCACATTTTTTAATCGAAACATTAAAATAATAATTGCCTTTACTTAAATCTTTGGCAAGACATACCCATTGTGATATGGTTTCATTAAGTATTCACGGTTGATGGCTTGGTCGCTAAACTGCATTGTAGATTTATCCCAGGTCAATTTTTTCCCAGAGCGATAAGAGATATTACCCATTTGTGCAACTGTTGCAACGTGTGCACCATCTTGAATGGAACAATGCAAGTCGGTCATTTTGCGTGACTTCACCACATCTACAAAATTCACCCAGTGTTTATCCAATCCATTATCTACCGATTTCTGCAATGGCATGATCACTTTGCTTTTACTTTGCCTTTCTTCAATTACTTCCCAACCACCTCTATTTAAAATAAGCGTACCATTATTGCCTATGAAGGCAATACCATGATCGCGGTTATAAGAACCATTGTCGATACCCATTGCTGAATCCCAAACCAAATTAAAGCCGTCGAATTCATATAATGTGGTTAAAGTATCTGGTGTTTCTTCATACAATTCCGGGTACGCAAACTTTCCTCCCATGCCATCAATTGTTTTGGGCAATGCGGCTTTCATCCCTATCAACGCGTAGTCTAATAGGTGTACACCCCAATCGGTCATTAACCCACCAGCATAATCCCAAAACCACCTGAAATGAAAGTGAAACCGGCTAGCATTAAAGGGTCTAGTAACCGCCGGTCCTAGCCATTGTTGATAGTCAACACCTGCTGGCGGAGCAGTATTAGGAACAATAGGCTGAGGCCTCATCCAACCTTGGTAGCACCATACTTTGGTCATGCGAATATTTCCTAGTTTGCCACTATGCACATAATCAACTGCGTCTTTAAAATGTTGTTGGCTTCTTTGCCACTGACCTGCTTGCACCACACGATTGTATTTCTGTTGTGCAGCTACCATTGTTCTACATTCTATGATGGAATTTCCAACCGGCTTTTCAACATAAACGTCTTTACCTGCCTGACATGCATGAATCATTTGTAAGGCGTGCCAATGATCAGGAGTACCTATGACTACTGCGTCAATGTCTTTTTGCTCTAATAGTTTTCGGTAGTCTTTATATACCTTGATTTTTGAGGTATCACTTCCTTTATCGGAAAGCTCCTTTAGTCTTTTCTGAATTACGTTTTCGTCAATATCACATACTGCTACTAAGTTAACGCCCGCAATTTTTAACGCGGCTTTTACATTACTCCAACCCATTCCATTGATTCCAATAGCGCCAATATTTAATTGGTCGCTCGGCATTACTCGATGTTTAAAATAAGCAAACGCTTTATTGTCAAAGGCTGAAGCAAGGAGTCCGCCGCCTAGCAGGAGAGACGACTGGTGTATGAACTTTTTTCTGGATGACATGCAAGCAATGATTTATGTTGAAAAATATATGGAAGTACAATTTAATCATTCTTACACAGAAGAAAGTAAAAATTACTTCCCATTTTGCATATTTCCACTATCCTTGTTTTCGTCTAAAGTTAAAGAAACTGCTTTGTATCCTTAATATTATCTAATTTTAATCCGCACGTTTATTTTATTAACTCAATTGAAAATGCCTGCATATGAAAAGCAAATTGCTGCCTGTTTTGATACTTACCTTATTTATTTCTAACACTTCAATCGCTCAACAAAAAGCAGACCCAAAAGAAACAGAATATTACAGCCCTGTTCCTAAAAAAGTAACTCCCGGCTTAACTAGCAATCCCGCACCTTCAGATGCGATTATTTTATTCGATGGTAAAAATTTAAACGAATGGATTCCGGCTAATCCAAAAGCTAGTGCTACTTGGACTATTGAAGACAATGCCCTACTTGTTAATAAACAAGCTGGCGATCTTCAAACAAAAAGAAATTTTATGGATTTTCAGTTACATATCGAGTACCGCATTCCTAAAAATATTACCGGTACTGGTCAAGCTAGGGGCAATAGCGGCGTGTTTCTTGCAGCAGTTCCAGTAGGTGCGGGAGGATATGAACTGCAAGTTTTGGATAATTACCAGAATGACACTTATGTGAATGGACAAGCTGGTAGTATTTACAAACAAAATCCTCCACTGGTAAACGCATGTTTACCTCCGGGCGAATGGCAGAGTTATGATGTTATTTGGACTGCGCCAAGGTTTACAGATGATGGGAAAATTCAATTCCCTGCACGTGTTACAGCCATACACAATGGCGTTTTGGTGCAGAATAATTTTGTTTTGCAAGGAGACACTCCTTACACAGGTAAACCAAGTTATACCAAACACGGTGCAGCCCCCATTAAATTACAAGCGCATGGCGATAAAAGCGAGCCTATCAGTTATCGTAATATTTGGTTGAGGGAATTATAACAATAATTTCTTGGCATAGTCCAAACAAAATTTTGTCTCTTTCAAAGCGTCTGAGCCAGTTGGGATCTCGTATTCTAATTCAATAGTTGCTGGGATCTTGTATTTTTTGTCTTTTAGAAGATGCAATATTTCCTTTAATGGCGTGTTGCCATTACCCCAAACCATATTGGTACCGCCATTGTCTTTTGTCTTTCTGTCTTTGATATGCAAGCTGGTAATTCGGTCGTGTTTTGCTTCAATCAAAGCCAACAATGTTTCACTTGTATTTTTCCCGCCAGCAGCTATATAATGGCCACAATCAAGGTTCATTGAATTGAAAGGAGATTGGCTCAATGCAGTATCCCAAGCAGTATCTGTTGCTTGTGTATGCGCATGATAGCCAATATAAATTTGATGTTTTTCACCTAGATCGCCCAGTCGTTTTGAATGTTCCGTTTTTGTTGGCAACTCTACTGTTACAGAAATTGCGCCTAGTGCTTTTGCCGCTTTTAAAGCATAGTCTATTTCAGCGTCTGTATTATTTGCATTGAGGGCATTGGGCTTGAAAGCATAAATACTTACACCTGCTTTACGAAACATTTTACGGATTACTTCAAATTTATCCATGGATACATTGGTACGCCATTCTACCACCAGTTTTTGATAAGCGGCCATTTGTGTTTTTTGTTCTTCTGTCAATTGTCTTGGCTGGCCAGGAACAGCAGGATTTAGCTTGACTTGATTAACAGGCTTTCCTGCATATTCTTCTACAGCATCACCCATTAATTCAATGGCGCTGATATTACAGTCAATACAATATTGCAAAATTTGCTTTACTGAACTGGGTAAACTTCTCCAAGAATACGTGATAGCACCAATTTGAACGCCTTTAAATTTAGAATTAGGTTTGCCAAATAAGCTAGCAGTTCCATTTGCCCAAGATGAACTACTTGCACAAACCATAGCGAGTGAAGCCATGGTACTTTTCACTAAAAATGAACGTCTAGATTGATTATTTGAAATATTATTCATAAAACAATAGTTAAGCAATGAAGAATTAAATATACGAATAAATTTAATAAAGTTTGATCGGTATTTATGAAGAATTTTTTGTGCTTTGTCTCAGTAAATTACCAGTTTTTAAAACAAATCCTTTATAACACTAATGATCAAAACTAACAACGCGTGAAATGCGCCAATTGCCATTTTCATTTTTCCAAATCATCAGAAATTTAAATGCGCCAATTTCTAGTTTTCCATTCTCCATATGTTTAAACTGGTGCTTCCCTATTTCAATTGCACCGATATTTTTTATTGGATGTACTTCTAAGCTTCCTTTTACAAAATTCCTTGTTAGCCTATTTTCATTGTTAAACATATTTTGGAAATTAGTAAAGACTGTTTCATAATTGAGCAGTCCGCCATTATCTTGAAACCATTCTAGATCAGTAGTAAAATAATTTTTAAACGTGGGCATATCCTTTGCATTGAATGCCACAAACATGGCACTATCTAATTCGGCAATTTTATTGAATAATGCTTCATTGGTTTCCGCAACCTTTACTTCTTTTGTAAACCGATATTCATGCCTGTTTATCCATGTGCTAGTCCCAATGAATTGTACATCCTTTCTCATGGAAAAGCTATTGTATTCGGTAACAATAGTAAAATTTCCAGTTGACTCTATTTCATTTTCAGTTATTTTTGCATCGTTTAGGAAAAGCCCATTCTTTTCAAGTTTCATTGTATCTTTTGAATTTGCTTTTGGCTCATCGGGATATTCAAAACTTCTAACCAATGCTTTTTGCTCATTTGCGAAGTTTATAATCAAATCTGCCGGCATGGTATATGGTTTCCCTGAACTATAATCTAGGTAGGTCAGCGTTCCTCTCCAAGTTCCGATTACTTTTTCTAAGTCCTTTATTTTCAAAAGCTTTCCATTTGCTTGTGCACAAAGATGCAACGTAGAGAAAAGTGTTACTGCAATCATTAAAATAAGAAGCTGACTATTTTTTTTCATAGGTGCAATTTGATAATAAATAAAATATATCCCCAAGATGTCTATTTCAATTATTTATGTAAAATATCTGTAAAAATCAATTTCTTGTTTTATATTCAGTTCAAACTAAACTTATCGTATGAGAAGGATTATGCTATTAATTTTGCTTTTGACTTGCATAATAGTTACAAGTATTGCCCAAAATATTCCAAATCCAATTGCTCATTTTGGTTTCTCAATAGGCGATAATTATCATCTTGCAACATTCACTCAAACAGAAGCCTATCTTAAAAAATTAGCCCTGGTTTCTAAAAAAATGAAACTGGTTGAAATTGGAAAAACCGAAGAGGGACGTAGTCAATATATGGTCATCGTTTCTGATCCAGCCAACCTTTCCAAACTGGATAAATACAAATCTATTTCTCAACGTATGGCAAGAGCAGAGGGACTTACCGATGCAGAAGCAAAATCATTAGCAGCTGAAGGTAAAGCGGTTGTTTGGATCGATGGTGGTTTACATGCTACAGAAGTAGTGGGTATTCACCAATGGATTGAAACACTTTACCAAATCATCACAAGAACAGATGAAGAAACAAATAGAATATTGAAATCAACTATCATCCTTTTTGTTCATGCTAATCCCGACGGACAAGAACTGGTTTCCAATTGGTATATGCGCAATGCTGATACTTTGAAAAGGTCCACCGAAAACTTGCCCAAGCTCTATCAAAAATATATTGGGCATGATAATAACCGCGACTTCTACATGATGAACATGAGTGAGTCAAGAAATATGAGCAGGCAACAATACATTGAGTGGATGCCGCAAATACTTTACAACCACCATCAAACAGGACCAGCTGGAACCGTTGTTGCAGGCCCCCCTTACAGAGACCCTTTCAATTATATTTATGATCCTTTGCTAGTTACCGGTATTGATGCGTTAGGTGCTGCTATGAGCAGTAGACTTAATGCAGAAAGCAAACCGGGCTATACCATGAAAAGTGGTTCGGTATATAGCACTTGGTGGAATGGCGGATTAAGAACAACGGCTTACTATCACAATATCATCGGATTACTTACAGAAATCATTGGTAGTCCAACCCCATCAAAAATTAATTTTGTTCCTAGTAGATTAATTCCCAATAGTGCTACACCTTATCCTATCACGCCACAAAAATGGTACTTCCGTAATTCCATCGATTATTCCCTTTCCTTGAACTATGCTGTATTGAATTATGCTGCGCGATATAAGGATGAACTGTTGATGAATATTTATACCATGGGTAAACATTCTATTGAAGCGGGCAATTCCGATCATTGGACCCTTTCTCCTAACAAAGTAGAAATGGTAACAGAATTGTTCAAAGAAGAAAAAAAGGAATTGAGGGGAGATACCCTGCCCCTTGCTTATTTTGATAAAGTATACCGCAAACCTGAATTGCGCGATGCAAGGGGATATATTGTTCCTATCAACCAAAGCACTACAGCCATTTCTTTTATCAATATCTTAATTCAAAGTGGCATTAAAGTAGAAAAGGCTACCGCTGACTTTAATGTAGAAGGAAAAAATTATCAAGCAGGTTCTTATATTGTTAAAGCAAATCAAGCATTTCGTCCGCACGTGCTAGACATGTTTGAACCACAGGATCACCCCAATGATTTTCAATATCCGGGCGGACCACCTGTGCGGCCCTATGATGCTGCTGGTTGGACTCCTGCCTATACCATGGGCATTCAATTCACAAGGGTGTTGAATGCATTTGATGGCCCTTTTGAAGCCATTCCTTATGGTACTGTTCAAACTGCAAAAGGGGTGATGGAAAAATCAAGTACCGCAATGGGATATAGCTTTACTACAAAAGACAATGCAAGTTTTATCCTGTTGAATGAATTATTAAAAGCAGGTATTACCGTTACTAAAACAGATGACCTATTTTATGTAGCATCAAGTGAAGCAACCAATGCAATACTTGAAAAAGCAGCTACATCGAATGGGGTAAAAGTTACAGTCGCAAGTGCAACAAACAACAAAACTGCTGCTCCCATCAGCAAAAAAAGAATTGCACTTTGGGACACTTATGGGGGATCCATGCCATCTGGTTGGTTAAGATGGATTTTAGAACAATACCATTTTTCATTCAACCTGATCTATGCTAAAGAAATAGACGGAGGAAAATTGAAAGACAAATATGATGTGATTGTATTTGTTGGTGGTGCCATACCTGCTCCAAGAACAGAAATACCTACAGGGGCAGGCGCACCAGGTGGAGGCTTTGGCGGTGGCGGTTTTGAAGGAAGACAACCAAGACAAGAAGATATCCCTGAAGAATTCCATCCAACCATGGGTAGAATTAGTGTTGACAAATCTATTCCAGCCTTAAAAGAATTTTTAGAAGGAGGCGGAAATATCGTCACTATTGGAAGCAGTGCCAATCTTGCTTATCACTTAAAATTACCGGTGCGCAATGCTTTGGTAGAAATGGTGGCAGGAAAAGAAAAAGCATTACCCGGTGAAAAATTTTATATCCCTGGTTCAGTAATGCAAATGGCTATTGATACACGATTACCAGCGAATTGGGGAATGGACAAACAAGCCGATGTATATTTCAGTGCAAGTCCTGTTTTTAAATTATTACCCGATGCCATTTCAAGAGAAGAAATAACACCATTGGCATGGTTTGCTTCTGAAAAAACACTGAGAAGTGGATGGGCTTTTGGTCAATCTTATTTACAAGATGGAGTTGCCGCATTTAGTGCAAAAGTTGGTAAAGGAAAATTATTTGTATACGGACCAGAGATCACTTTCCGCGGACAAACACATGGAACCTATAAAATGTTATTCAACCAATTGTTTGATCAGTAGTAAAAGTTATTTGAACAAGCCGATAAATTATTTATACCCGATTCCCTCATTGTATTTAAATAAAGAATAATTAGGTCCCTTTAAAAATCCAGGAATATCAGATAGTTGTTTACTAACAGCGTCTTCTGCAATGGGTGTGGTAAAAGGCATTTTACCCGATGGGTTAAATTTTCCTGTTACCACATCCAATATTGCCTCAGTTGTAGTACCAAAGCTTGCTATAACAGCTGTAAATCGGTCTTTGGTTTGATTATTGTAAATCTCATCAATCACCCAAGGATTGGTATAATTGATCACTAAAACTGTTGGCTTTTTAGCAGTCAACTTGTTGATATAATTTATATCGACCGTGTTTTTTGACAAAGAAAGATAAATGGGCGACCCGTCTGATTCAAACAATGACTTAGAACCTGGTGTTATCCATAAAAGAATTTGGTCGGCCTCTTCTGGTGTTTGTACAAATTCAATATCGTAGTTATCATTCTTATCCTTGTAAACATTGCTTGCACTAGCAGCACCTCTTCTCTGAAAATAAGATTCAAAATAAATTTTAGTTTTTGCCTTTAAAGGAAGTTTGTTTTGATCATTTCTTAACAGTACAATCGACTTTCGCATGGCCAAATCTGCTTTTGCTTGAAAGCTTTTATTTCCAACGATTTTTTCTGCAGCGTCTTCATCCACATAGGGATTTTCAAAAAGGCCTAACGAGAATTTCTCCATCAGTAAACGATACACAGAGTTGTCAATCAGTTCTAAATCAACCGTGCCAGATCTTACCGTTTCTAATAATTTAGTGGGGTCGCCTGTTCCAGAAAAAAGGTTGACGCCTGCTTCCAATGCTTTTTTATAGCGTTCAACAATCGTAAGGTCTTCCGCGCCCCAAGGCATCATTTCAATTGGTCCAGTATCTGAATTAACAATGCCTTTAAAGCCAAGGCTATCCCTCAATAAATCTTTGATCACTGCTTTATTATAAGCATAAGCAATCTGTTGGTATTTGGTATCCTTTGGTATAGAATAATAAGGCATAATAGCCGAAGTGCCCGCTTTGATGGCTGCTTTGAAAGGGATCAAATTATTCTGAAACATGTTACCCGGAAAATGTTCATACTTGCCCCATTCAAAATGTGGATCTTGCCCGCCTACTCCTGCACCACCTCCAGGAAAATGTTTGGTGGTCATGGCTATTGAGGTAGTTGATAATTTTGAACCCTGGAATCCTAATACAATTTCTGTGATCATTTTTGCTACCCATTCTGCATTCTCACCAAATGTTCCTTCAATTCTTTGCCAACGGGGTTCAGTTGACAGATCTGCCATATACATATACCCTTTGCGTAACCCAACAGCAGCCCATTCCTGTCTTGCAATGGCTGCAAACTCACGAACCAATTTTAAATCACGCATGGCGGATAAGCCCAACTCACCTGGCCAAGTGGAAAAAGTTGTTGCTCCTACACTTAATCCAATAGAGGCATCTTTGGTAATATGGTTTCTTGGATTAGAAGCAATGATTGCGGGTATCCCTAAGCCATCGCTTTCGCAAATTTTTTGTAGTTTATTGGTCCATTCAGCAGTTATTCTGGCACTAACATTAGCCCTGAAAATAAAATGCCTGAGATGAAATTGTGTAACGGCTTTGGTTGCACCAACAGAAGACATCATGGGCACGGGCAATGGTTTGCGTGTGAACATATTGTTCGCCTGTACTTGGTCCTCTTCGTTCAAATCACTTGATGCAGCATTGGAATTGTTGGTTGGTGCATTCAGTTGTATGCTTCGTTCAGTTTTTAAACGAGAGGTACTGATGAGCATAAATCCAACTTTATCTTCAAGACTCATCTTTGACAGCAAGTCATTAGTACGAGTTTCTATTGGAAGGCGCCAGTCCTCATATTTGTCGAGTTTCCCATTCCTATTAAGATCTTTAAAAGACCATCCATTTTGAATAATCAATTTTGCAGATCGATAACCTAGAAATGGTTGTATGGTGTTTGACTGTTTATTCTTGGCAATGTTAATTGGTTGAGCAATTAATTGGGGTATAAGCATGTAAGAAAACGAAATAACAAGTAAATTCTTGATTAGCATAGCAATCGATTTTGGCTGTTCTATAAATGTATTAATTTTTTGAAACAATACATCTTAGAATCCGAAATCGTTTTCGATGAAACCTGTAAGTCAATCAACTTACTATATCGTGGTTAATTAAAATTGATGGGGATTTTTTCTGTATAAGCTAGTTCAATTTTTCTTTGCAAATATTTAAATATCCTTTTCCTTATTATAGAAGCTCCGATAATAAAATTAAAGAAGAAATTATAAAAGATCGGCGAAGTATTAATCATTAGTTGATACAACTGAATACTACTTTTTAATCGCTTATATACTTCCCGATCATAGTGCTTGAATACGTCGGCTGTGAAATCTTTTTTTTGTATGGCTCTCTGAATAAAATGTGCCGCAATATATCCACTCAACATAGCAGGTCCAATACCTTCACCAGTAGTAGGACAAATTAGTGAAGCCGCATCGCCCGTTAATAACCAGCCATCTCCATAAATTTTTTTTTGTAATGACGCCAATGGAAGTCCGTAGCCTTGTTTGGTTTCAAGTGCAGTGGCATTTTTAAACCGATCTTTAAAAACAGGGTCGTTTTCAATCAATTCGGTCATGGCTTTTTTAAGATCTATCTTGTTTTTAGCCATCAAGGCACTTTGCATACCCAAACCAACATTTGCTTCTCCATTTGGTAGCGGAAAAATCCATAAATATCCCATTGGAAGAGATTTTGGCAAATACAATTCTAAATGGTTTGCCTGCAATCCACTTATTCCTTTCCAATACTGCCTTAATGCACCCGCATAGTGGTTTCTATCTATTTTTTGAACACCAAGAGACTTTACTAGAACAGAATGTGCGCCATCAGCACCAACCAATAATTTTGCTTTGATTTGAATTCTGGTACCAGCATGATTGACAAAAACAATTTTTTCGGCTGTTTCATTCATTATTTTTTCAACCTTGGCACTTTGAAAAATTTGTGCATATTGCGGATCTAGTTTACTCACTAAATAATTATCAAAATAGCTTCTTTTACAGTAGCAGAAGATTGGGTATTGATTTTTCGATTTAGTGTTTGGTAACTCAATTAGTGTTTTTTTTGTTTCACTTACATGAATCAGAAAAGAATATCCTTTAGTAAAATGTTCATTTGTGAGTATTTCTTTTTCTACACAACCAGGCTCAATACTATTTAATACACGCATTACAGTTGTGTCTAAGCCGTCGCCACATATTTTATCTCTTGGAAATATAGCTGCATCCAAAATGATATGATGGATTTTCATTTTCGACAAAGTTAGAGAAGTAGCAACCCCTGCCGGACCTGCACCTATTATACAGATATCTGTTTGAATCATAATCAATAAATGTAAGATCAAAAAAAAGAAATTAATTTTTTCTTGTTTTTATAATTTCAGTTTTAGTCCAATGCCCAATGTTTCATATACCTGTGTCTTGGCTTTTGTATAATGATCATAGGCAATATCGAGCAATAAAGAAAAGACAAATTTCTTTGAAATGTCTACCAACAAAACGTTATTCATTAAGATATCAATATTCTCAGGGGTTCTTAGATAGTTGCTATACAAATCAGTTCTATTTACAAAGCTGGTGGTTTTTGAAATTTTTTTGAAATAGTGTATAGTAATATTTGCACCTACTTCTTGATATACTTTATGCATCGAATCAACACCAAATTTATTTTTGTTGTAAAATTCTGGATCCAGTTTTGTCACCAAACGCATGGCTAATGGGGATCCAAAAAAACTAAAGAATTTTTCTTCGTTCTTATCCGTATAATCAAGACCAAATGCAAGCATCATCTTACCCGGTGTAAAAAAGCTTGATACTTTAGGTTGGCCATCCAATTTATAATTATACCCATCAAATAATTGAGTTCTTATATTACTTACCATCGCATATCTAAGGTGCTCCCTATCTTTTATATTATGTTGTATTTCAAATGATAGGTCGAATCGATCATTTGTTTTTCTGAACTGACTATAGCTGGCGGCTTCCACTAAACCTATTTCCATATCAAGATAGGTATCAAATGTGAATTTCCCTTTTCTATGATGCAAGGCCTTATTGATCACTGCATTAATGCCAATCTGAAAATTCTCTCCGCCACTAACCCAATCGCTCTGGGCCATTTGATTCAAATTAAAAAGTAAAAATCCAGAACTTTTCCAACCATCTGATTCAATTCTCACACGGTCTTTAGGAGCAACTTTCAGTGTCTTTTCCTTCTCCTGTGCACTTAAGTGAAAGAAAAAGAAATTGCCTATTATCAACAGCAGCAGTTTTATCATATGGGCTTTATTAGTAGAAAGTTAGGAAAATTCAATTAATATATATGGTTTCTTGCGAATGTTTCAAAACTTGGCATCATTTATCATAAATGAACCAAACAAACGTAAATTTTGATTATTTTGTGTTCATTCACTTAACAATTAAGTAACCAATACGCCACCTCTCATGATCCACAACAGAAGAAAGTTTCTCGGCATTGCAGCTATGGCATCTGGTGCCTTATCCATACCCAATAACGTTTTTGGAAGAAATAATCAACACAAAGATTTTAATTTGCCTAGTAGCATCAGCAACCTACAACCAATGGTTGATGGAGTTGTGCCGATATCTATAGAGGAGAGAAAACAGCGTATTGCAAAAGCACAACAGCTGATGGAAAAAGAAAAAATGGATGGCGTTTTTTTAGAAGGCACTGTTTCTTGTTTTTATTTTACGGGCATGAGATGGGGACAGAGTGAAAGAACTTTTGGGGTGGTTATTCCTGCCAAAGGAGCACTAGTATATATCTGTCCAAAATTTGAAGAAGACCGTGCGGGAGAATTAATCAATACTGCTTTTGGTCAGGAAGTGCGTTGTTGGGAAGAACACGAAAGTCCGTTTGCATTAATTGCAGGAGTCATTAAAGATAGGGGTGCAAAATACAACCGTATAGGTATGGAAGAAAGGGTGCGGTTCTTTATAGCGGATGGCGTTAAAAAAGCGGCACCTGGTTTTGAAATTGTTGACGCAACGCCTATTACTGCTGGCTGTAGAATGATTAAGACTAAATCAGAAATAGCCTTGATGCAAAGAGCTAGTGATGTAACTATTGAAGCATATAAAGCAGCTTTTGCAACAATCCGCCCGGGTATGTCGCAGTCTGAATTAAGTTCCAATTTATCTGCTGCATTCCGCAAACTGGGCTTTAGTGGCGGCGCTTCTGTACAAGTTGGCAAATACGCTGCATTACCACATGGCAGCATCACTCCACAAACCATCAGAGAAGGAGATGTAGTGATGGTAGATGGTGGTACTAGTTGCGAAGGATATGCTTCTGACATTACAAGAACCATTGTTGTAGGGAAGCCTACACAGCGACAAACCGATGTATGGAACCTAGAGAAAAAAGCCCAGGATGCAGCATTTACGGCCATCAAAATAGGATCAGCTTGTGAAGTAGTTGATGAGGCAGCAAGGGCTGTGATTGAATCATCTGGATTCAGTAAAAACTATCAACTTCCCGGCTTACCGCATCGCACTGGTCATGGTATAGGACTGGAGGGACACGAGTGGACCAATTTTGTAAAAGGCAATAAAACCCTAATAGCTCCCGGTATGTGTTTTAGTGATGAGCCAACAATTTCCATTCCTGGAGAGTTTGGTATTCGCTTAGAAGACTGTCTCTATATAGGAGAAGATGGTGCTCATTTCTTTTCTAAACAAAGTGTTTCTATTGAACAACCATTTGGATAAAGCTAATTATGATTCCATTGGTACGCATCTGCTTTTCCCTTTTTATCCTGTTTTGTTCCTCAATTCCAATGGGAAGTTGTGCACAGTACAGCGACACTGCTATTCGTTCAGCAGCTATCGCCAATGCCCTACTGCAATACAAACAGTTTACCAAACCACCAACGGCTCTGTATAATGGACAACAGTATATAGATTATGTGTTAACACTTCAGGAAGGCCAACCCTTTTTTGGATCGGCTGATTATGATTCTGGAGTGGTCATGTATGATCATTTACTGTATGAAGGTTTGCCATTGAAATTCGACCTAGTTTTGAATGAACTAGTAACCATTGACCCCACAAAGCATTTTGACATCAGCTTATTTCACAATAAGATTAGCTATTTCCAGATACATGGACATACTTTTATCAGAATAGTCAAAGACAGCAGCATCCATTCCCTTAATACTGGATTTTACGACCGTTTATTTAATGGCAAATCAATACAACTCTTAAAAAAAGAAGAAAGGAAAATAATGACTTATGTTACCGAAAGAGATGGGGTTAGAAATGTGATTGAATCGAAACAGGATTTTTATGTCTATGCCAATCAGGAATATCATAAAACAAATAATAAAATTTCATTACTGAATGTATTGTACAACAAACGTGATGAGCTGAATCAGTATATCCGCAAGAATAAACTGCGTTTTACAAAAGAACAAATAGACTTGACCATGATTAAAATAGCCGACTATTACCAAAGCCTTTCTAAATAATGCCGGCATGAAGATGACAAGTTTCATAAGACTCAACACACAACTATTTTACCTGGTTTTCTTTGTCTGTATTGCATTGAATGCATCAGCACAGAAAGACACAAGTGCTTCTTTAATTACTGGCGAGTTCAAGAAAATGTCCATTGAAAAATTCTTGTTGCAGCTAGAAGAGCAAACAGCTTATCGGTTTTATTATAATACGCTTGATTTCGATAGCAGCGTTGTAGACATCATAGTAATCCAACAACCTATACATCAAGTGCTGAAACTGGCTCTTGCAAATACGGGACTAGTCTTTGCCGAAGACCACGCCCATCAATTCTTTATTTGCAAAACAATAGCAGTAAAAACCGCATTGGCAGCTAATTTATTTGACGATGCACTATTGAAACAAACTGCAACAAAAGTAGCACTTGACACTGCCGAAACTTTTAATAAAGAACAGATTGCAACCCTTGAAAATAAATTATATGTCATTGGCAATAAACCAAAAGGTACCCTAGCTCCTGGAAGAGTAACCATTGCAGGCTATCTAAGAGACGCAAAAACCGGTGAGCCAATTATAGGTGCCTCCATTATAGTTGAGACCACAAAAGCAGGCGTGATTAGCGACCAATACGGATATTATTCTTTGAATTTATCTAGAGGCAGAACTGCTATCAGTATTCAAAGCCTAGGCATTCGCGACACCAGAAGACAATTAATGGTGTATGGCGAAGGCCTTATGAACATTGACTTACAGGCACAAGTAGTAGCCTTACGCAATGTAGTTGTATCATCAGAAAAACCGAGCCCCATTCGTGGGATGATGATGGGTGTGCAAAAATTAGACATCAAAGCCATCAAACAGGTGCCCGTAGTTTTTGGTGAAGTAGATGTACTGCGCGTAGTAATGACCATGCCCGGTGTAAAATCAATTGGAGAAGCTAGTACTGGTTTAAATGTAAGAGGTGGTGCATCAGATCAAAACTTGATTTTATTTAATGACGCAACAGTATTTAATCCCTCCCACTTTTTTGGAATGTTTTCTGCCTTTAATCCAGAAGTGGTGAAAGACGTACAATTGTACAAGAGTATGATACCTGCAAAATATGGAGGTCGACTTTCCTCCGTTTTGGAAATCAATAGTAGGGAAGGAAATAAAAAAGAAATCACCGGCGCTGCTGGTATTGGCTTACTCACTAGCAGGATCAATGTAGAAGGACCTATCAACAAAGATAAAACCTCTTTTATTTTTGGAGCAAGAACAACTTATGCTAACTGGTTGTTGAAATTATTGCCGAATGAATACAAAAATAGTCAAGCTGGTTTTTATGATTTCAACCTCAACATATCACACGAGATCAACAAAAAGAACCACTTGTATTTTACTGGATACCTGAGTAAGGACCGCTTTAATCTCAACAACGACACCACTTATAGTTATGGCAACCAGAATGTATCTGTAAAATGGAAGCACGTGTTTAACAACAAATGGTATGCTATTGTGGCGGGAGGTTTTGATAAATATCATTATGACATTTCCAGTACTAAAAATCCTGTAAATGCTTACAAGATGCAATTCGATATCAACCAAACATATTTTAAAGCACATGCTAATTATTATGCAAGCGCTAAACAAACCATCGATTTTGGATTCAGTACTATCTATTACAAACTACACCCGGGAAAATATAGCCCCAATGCTGATGCATCACTAGTAACACCTAAAGAAGTACAAGCCGAGCAAGCGCTCGAAAGTGCCTTATATATAGGTGATAAATTTGCCTTCACACCAGATTTTTCTGTAGAAGGCGCTGTTAGGTATGCTTTATATAGTTTTCTCGGACCATCTACAGTAAACAATTATGCAGCTGGCGTTCCAAAAACAGAAAATAATATGCTAGGAACAACTGTTTATGGTAGTGGTGATCGGATTCAAAATTATGGAGGACCCGAACTACGAATTTCGGCACGATATGTATTGGGGGATAATTTTTCCGTTAAGGCAGGATACAATATTCAACGCCAGTTTATTCATGTACTTTCCAATACTGCAGCCATTGCGCCAACAGATATTTGGAAACTCAGCGATGTGAATATCAAACCACAAGTGGGTGATCAACTTTCTTTAGGACTGTACCACAATTTTAAAAACAACACTATTGAAACTTCTGTAGAAGTCTATTATAAAAATATCAAAGACTACCTCGATTATAAAAGTGGGGCTAACCTTGTGCTGAATCACCATATTGAAACCGATGTGGTAAGCACAAAGGGAAAAGCTTATGGTGTGGAATTGTTGTTAAAAAAGTCGACTGGTAAATTCAATGGATGGTTGAGTTATACTTTTTCTCGCACACTATTACAGATGAATGATAGCACACAAGGCAACCTTATTAATAAGGGCGCATTATATCCTGCTAATTACGACAAACCACATGACGCCACATTTGTGGGCAACTACCGCGTATCGCATCGATTTAGCCTTGCTTTGAATATGACTTATAGTACAGGCCGCCCTATAACGCTTCCCATTGGCAGTTTTTATTATGCTGGAGCAGAGCGTACACTTTATTCAGACAGGAATATGTATCGCATACCAGATTATTTTAGAGCTGATATTGCCATGAATATTGATGGCAACCATAAAGTGAATCAAAAATTCCATAACTCTTTTTCAATAGGCGTATATAATTTAACCGGGAGGAAAAACGCTTACTCCGTCTATTATGTTTCGGAGAATGGAAAAGTAAACGGATATAAGCTGTCCATTTTTGGAACAGCTATTCCTTACATCAATTATAATGTTAGATTTTAATCGATACTATGAAAAAACTAACCTACTATTTTTTTCTGGCACTTGTACCAACCATGAGTTGCAAGGAAAAGTATTTACCTGCACTCAATTTGCCCGCCACTTCCTTTCTGGTAGTGGAAGGATATATCAATAGCGGATCAGGAGCAACAAATATTACCCTTTCAAGAACTATTAAATTAACTGATACCACCACAATACTTTATGAAACAAAAGCAACTGTACGAGTAGAAGGCAAAAACAACACTTCAGCTATACAGTTAACAGAAGGGACTCCTGGTAGATATACTATTGCACAACTCACCTTAAATCCAAATGATCAATATCGGTTACGCATTAAAACATCCAATGGAAAAGAATATGTATCCGACTTTTCAGCAGTTCGTTCTACACCTACAATTGATAGCATTTCTTGGGTACGTGAAAATGCGGGTGTACAGATTTATGCTAACACACATGACCCTCTAGCAAAAACAAGGTATTACCAGTATGTCTATGATGAAACATGGGAATTTCATTCCAAATATTCACAGTCTTTAAAATTAACGTATGGACCAAATGGTCAGATAAAGGCAGTTGGTTATAAGGATTCGTCAACATTTAACTACGATAGTACCGTTTTCAAATGCTGGAAAACTGCAAATATTACTGCAATTGCCATTGCCACATCTGAACAACTATCGTTAGATGTGATTTCATTAAAGAAAATACAGTTTATAGAAAATGGCTCATGGAAACTGAGTCAATTATATAGTATGTCGGTGAAACAAAGAGCACTCAGTAAAGATGCTTATCGGTTTCTAGAACAACTCAAAAAGAATACAGAACAAATCGGTTCTATTTTTGACGCACAGCCATCAGAAAATAATGGCAATATCAAATGTGTTTCTAATCCAAATGAAATAGCCATTGGGTTTGTAGAAGTAACAGAAGAAAAAGAAAAAAGGCTTTGGATTAGCAAATCATCATTACCGAATTGGGTTTGGAATACTGGGTGCGACATAGAAATAAAAGTTCCTAATCACCCTGATAGTTTAATGGTGTTTATGCCGCCAAGTAGTTATCAGCTAACCAATGTTGCTGAAACAAATCCATCTGGAACTGTAATCACTTATGTATTTGGCGCGGCTTCTACTTGTGTGGATTGCAGGTTACTTGGTGTAAATAAGAAGCCCGCTTTCTGGCCTTAACCATTATTATTTAAGAGACAACTGATGAACCTTTTGAAAACATACTTACCAAAAATTGTGATCAGTGCACTTACGGTATGTTTGCTATGCAACATACTACAAGCACAGCAAACAATACAGGAACAGTTTAGTAGCTATCAAGCTAAAGTGCTACAAGAAAAAATATACGCCCACACTGACCGCAATTTTTATTTAGCGGGCGATATACTTTGGTTTAAACTGTATACTATTGACGCAACATTGCACCAGCCAATTAATGTAAGTAAGGTTGCATATATAGAAATACTAGATGCCAATAATAATCCCGCCGCTCAGGCAAAAATTAGTTTGCAAGATGGCAAAGGCAATGGGTCTATTTTTCTTCCCGTCACTATCCCTTCAGGTCATTATAAAATACGTGCCTATACTAACTGGATGAAAAATTTTAGTGCCGATTATTATTTTGAGAAAACAATCACTGTAGTAAATACACAGAAACAAAGAGAAATTGCTCCAAAAGAAACGCCTTCAAGTCCAGCTATCCAGTTCTTTCCAGAAGGAGGAAATATGGTTGTTGGTATCAACTCCAAAATTGCTTGTAAAGTAAACGCTTCAGATGGAAAGGGATTAACTTATAGAGGCAGCATTGTTGATGAAAAAAATCAAGTAGTTGTCCGTTTTCAGTCGGGCGAATTTGGTATGTCGCATTTTTATTTCACCCCCGAATCAGGCCATACTTATCAAGCAATGATGGTAGTTGATAAAAAAACATACCCCATACCATTGCCACAAATATATAATGAAGGTTATGTGATGCGATTAGTAGATAGTACTAAGAATTCAATAGCGGTGTTTGTTACATCCAATATTGCAGAAGGCAAAGAAATTTTATTGTTTGCACATACCAGACAATCTATTAAAGCAAGTTTAAAAGCAACTATTCAAAATGGGCAGGTGGTTTTTATAGTGGACAAGAAAATATTGGGTGATGGTATCACGCACTTCACTGTATTTGGTGCTACAAAGCAGGCAGTATGTGAAAGATTATATTTTAAATACCCAGAAAACAAACTTCATATTCAATTATCCGGCAATAACAATCAATACAGTACTAGGTCAAAAATTGGTTTTTCTATTCATTCTGCTGATCAGTATGGCCGACAAGTCAGTGCAGATTTGTCGATGGCAGTCTATAAAATAGATGCATTACAAGGAGTAGATGAAATAGACATTAATACTTATTTATGGTTGAGTTCTGAGTTGAAAGGATACATAGAATCGCCCAGTTATTATTTTGAAAATACCACTGCACGGGTAATACAAGCAATGGACAATTTAATGCTAACGCAAGGATGGCGCAGATTTAAGTGGAGTGATGTGCAGACTAATCAAATACCTAGTTTCCAATATGCGCCAGAGTACAAAGGGCCAATCATTACGGGTAAAGTGATCAATAGTCAAACTTTATTACCAATATCAAACACTGAAACCTATCTTTCTGCGCCAGGTTCAGCCACTAGTTTTATGACCTGCATGAGTGATAGTGCTGGAAAGCTTTGGTATGAAGTAAGGGGAATGAAAGGCACTACAGAAATCATTGTGCAAGTAGGTACAGCCGCTGATAGTGCTGCAAGGATAGAAATAGCCAATCCTTATGCAGAAAACTATTCAACTATTCGAATGCCGGATTTTTGGTTGTCAACATCAACTGAAAATGCATTGCTAGAACAACATGTTGCCACTCAGGTGCAGAATTTTTATTCAGGAAACAACATCAAACAATTTGTAGCTAATATGGATACATCCGCTTTTTATGAAAAAGCAGATATGGTGTATTACTTAGATGATTTTACGCGATTCAGCACCATGGAAGAGGTGCTACGTGAATATGTGACCTATACAGATGTACGCAAAAGAAAGGGATCCTTTGAAATACCTATGCTAGACCTCTCAAGGCATGTATTTTTTGAAACCAATCCATTGATATTGGTAGATGGGGTACCAGTTTTTGATGTAGACAAATTAGTAGCATTTGATCCGCTCAAAATGAAAAAACTAGAAATGGTACATCGTCGTTATATACTTGGTGATTCTTATTTTACGGGTATCATGAATTGGCGAACCTATAAAGGCAATTTAGCAGGATATGAACTAAGCCCTAGTGCCATGGTCATTGACTATGAAGGATTGCAATTGCAAAGAGAATTCTATTCACCCACTTACGATACACCAGAAAAAGTAGCGGCACATTTACCAGATTTTAGGAATGTGTTATACTGGACTCCCGAGATCCAAACTAAAACCAAGGGGAATTCGCTTTTAGAATTTTATAGTTCCGATAAAAAAGGAAAGTATGTAGCCATTATCCAAGGCATGGGATTAGAGGGTGAAATAGGATCAAAACTGATTGAGTTTGAAGTGAAATAATTGAAAACTATTAATTTAATAGCATGAAAAGAAGACAATTGATCTTATTGGTGTTTATTTTTTGTATAAACCAATCTTATCAACCGAAAAATCATTTTACAAAAAAGAAACCAGTAATTGTTTGGCAGCCCTCGCATCAAACCAATACGGGAGTTGATTTCAGTGAAGCCGCTACTTGCAATGCCATTGTAGAAGCGGCCATGGCATCCAAACCCCATTTGGAGGAATATAAAGTGTGGAGTTTGGGAGAAAAAAATCTGCACCATGCTGATGTGGGCAGCAATACCGCCATTAGTGAAACCTCTGCTATTGTAGATGGAAAAATATCCGGCTATGCATTTGAATTACAAGAAGCCAATAAAAAGCATCCGCAGGTATTGATTGCGGTGCATAATAATGGTGGCACCAAAAGAAATGCAGTATGGGGTTATATTCATTATGGCGATCCTTTTGAAGTAGCAAACCGAGAACTAGCTGCAAGACTGATTAAAGCCATCTCTGCGGTAACTGACCTTGAAAATAGAGGCGTGTTATTAGACAGTACCACTGGAAGAAATGACTATCGATGTGCATCAACGGGAAAATTGAGTTTTTATAGTTTGGATGAACATATCAATACAGCACCCTATCGTGTATTATTAGAGATAGGCGATAATGCGGTGAGTAGAGCTCTGTTAACTGACCCTGCAAAACAAAAAATAATTGGGGAGGCTATTAAGAAGGAATTGGTGACATGGCTTGCTGAAATAAATTAGTAGTTTCAGGATACGAAAAATAATAGTCTCGAATTGATGAAAATGTCTATTTTATTATACCCACTACTGATTTTATTGTTTCCGTTACTTTCTATTTGTCAAAGTACTACCCAAAAGTTTGAATATGTGTATGGATTTGAAAAAAGCTATGCAGTATTCAGAACATTTGATAAAAAAATGGGGGTTATTGATAGTACCAATAAAGTAGTGATCCCTCCTGTTTATTCGTTCATTTATAGGTGCTCAATACGGTGTACTGCTTCCCAATTCGCGTAAGCAAGAATTAGAAGCAGATCATTATGGGTTGATTTTTGCCGCATCTGCGGGATATGATCCACGTGTAGCAGTAGATTT
>JANOYH010000343.1:0-5210 GCA_031428775.1 Bacteroidota bacterium | reverse complement strand
GCTGGAAAATGGCTGGCTGGCTTTCCGGTATCGCCTTAGATGCCTTAGGCAATATCTATTGTATTCCAGCCCCACTTGTTTCTGTACTAAACAATCATCCCAAAAACCAAAATACGATTTACCAAGTGGATGCCAATTCGGGCATCATGAGAACTTGGCTTAAACTTCCTCCAAAAAAATATGAAGCAGGTAATAACCCCTATGGCTTAATGGGTATTACCTATGATTGCAGTTCTGGCATACTGTTCGCCGCCAGTATTGCTGGTTCAAAAAGATTTGCTGAAACGGGAATCATTTATGCCATTCAAAGCAATACAAAAAAAATTCTGGACAGCCTAACCGCTATAGACGCGATTGGACTAACCCTCTATTTTGATACCAATGGAAAAAAAAGGCTACTCTTTGGAAAAGCTAGATCTGGAGAAGTATGGTCAATTGTATTGAACAAAACTGGTCGATTTGAAAAAAATAGCTTGCAAAAAGAACTGAGTTTAGAAGGTCTTGGCCCAAGGGGCGATGACAAAGCCAGAAAAATTCGTTTCAGCAATAATATCCTCACCGTCACTGGCATTGCCTTTAACTATAACTTACAAGCATCCAGTGAAAAACCCGAATCCATTTATGAATTCCAATGGAATACAGCTCTTAAGAAATGGGGATTGGTTAATTTCTATTAGGTAAATTTGTATTAGTCATTTATTTTCTTACGATGAAAATTCGCTTTAACCGAAATGTACTCATTGCCTTTCTCTTTGTAAGTTTTCTGTGTAGCTCCCTTTTGTTTGGATTTACTTCGAATACCATAAAAAAGGATCCACTTAACCCAACTGCTTTTAAAACAGCATTAGGACAATACCTTTTCTTCGACATTCGCCTCTCCTATAACCAACAAAAATCTTGCGCATCTTGTCATGATCCTAAATTCTGCTTTACCGACGGATATAGAACTTCCGCTGGGGCCGACGGATTTAATGTGAAACACAATGCCCCTTCCTTAATCAACAGCAGCTTTTTGAATTATTTGACCTGGTCCGACAGCTCCATACAACAGTTAGAAACTCAGCTGTCGAGTCCACTTTTTAATACCCACCCTGTTGAATTGGGTTGGAGAGGAAACGAGACAGCAATCTTACTACGGATTGCTTCAGATTCATTCTATCAAGAAACTTTCAAAAAAGCCTTCCCATTAGAAAAAACACCCATCAACACAAAAAATACCATTCATGCCATCACCGCATTTGAAGCTAGTTTGACTAGCTTTCAATCAGCGTACGACCAATTTAGAAATGGCATTTCAACAGCTTTATCAAAACCTGAAATAGCAGGCATGCGCTTATTTTTTTCAGACAGTTTGAACTGTGCTAAATGCCATGACAACCCTACTAGGTCTATTCAACAAGCATTCAGTTTTGCCAATACGGGCCTCTACAATCTTGATAAAGATGGCGCCTATCCAATAGGTGATCAAGGACTTTTTGAACTGACAGCGTTTGTGCGCGATAAAGGGAAATTCAGAATTCCCTCTCTCAAAAATGTACTTTTAACCGCACCCTATACCCACGATGGATCTGTTGCCACTATCCAAGAAATGATTGCTCTTTATGCTGCTGGCGGAAGAAATCTTAAAGAAGGAAATTTTATGGGTGATGGAAGAAAGAATCCAAATAAAAGCAAGTTTGTTAATGGCTTTAAACTAACAAAATTGGAACAGTTCCAATTGATTGCATTTCTGAATACATTTACAGATACCGTTAATTTGCATAACCCTAGTTGGAGAGATCCATTTAAACACTAAGAACATGAAGATAGGTACCCTACTGGCTTTTTCTCTTTGCTTATCAATTTCATTGTGTGCCTTGGGGCAACAAAAGAAAAAACAGTCTAGCACCGTGCCTCAAAAGAAATCAACTAATACCATTTCCAAAAAAACATTTTCGCCCATTATCTATTCTCATGCTTATGTGAATGAATTTAAAGCCGGATTAATTGAACCAGCTGCATCAGACACCAATGCTTTTGTACTAGCAAGAATCAAGGAAATTCAACAAACATTGGCGCTAGAAATGCCCGTTAAATTATTGGAAATTCCGAATCCACCACCCAATTTTTTATTGGCACAACAAATAGCCATCGCCGATTCAAATTTCTCCTTCTATACACGCAATATAGTTGACAAAAAAAAATTATTTAACGAAATTTTTGGGGTCTATCCAGCTCGCCCAGGTGATGTGAAACAAGGCACCCCTTTCCTACCCGGAACCCTTGCCAGAGTTGAGATGTATAATTATGCGTTTAACCTCACCACTGTTGGTATTGTAGACGTTTTTACACAAAAAGTAATCAGCGTGAATCACTTTCCTCAAACACAGCCCGACCTATCCAAAAAACTTGTTGAACTGGCTAATAATATTGCCATCCATTCACCCGAAGTGGAAAAAGCACTCGGTTTTAAGCCTGGTACCGGTGCCGCTATTATGGGTGCAACAAAGACTGCCCTGAACAGAACCAAATGCGAACGCTCCATGCATTTATGCGTGGCCCCTACTTTTGTTCATGGGACTAGGGCACTATGGACCATTGTAGACCTAACTGATTTTAGAGTGGTTGGTTTGAGGTGGACAAACACTGGTACCGATAGCACCAAAACACCTATCACTGAAAGGCGTTTACAAAACGAAACCATTGCAGATTGCTATTGCGATAAAATTAATCAACTGAAAAAGAATGGCTGGCAAATGGACTATCTCTTAACGAGTTCGGACGGACTAATGATCAGCAATGTTCAGTACAAACAACAAATGGTTTTGAATAGTGCAAAACTGGTCGACTGGCACGTGAGCTATTCCGGCACTGAAGGATTTGGTTATAGTGATGCTGTAGGTTGTCCCATTTTTAGCCAATCCGCCGTTGTTGCAACAGAACCTCCCCAAATTTTCGACCTCATGGAAGCCGATACTTTAGCGGGATTTGTACTAGAACAAAAATTCTTCAGTGAGCTTTGGCCTGCACCTTGTAATTATAGTTATTCGCAACGATACTTTTTTTATACCGATGGAAGGTTTAGAATTAGTTGTGCAAGTATTGGAAGAGGTTGTGGTAATAATGGAACCTATAGGCCCGTTTTTCGGATTGCTTTTTCGGGTAAGCAACAATCTTTTTTTGAATGGCAAAAAAATAGTTGGCAGCCTTGGCAAAAAGAACAGTGGCAACTACAAAATAATTTGACAGCTTACAATGCCAAAGGATATCAGTATAAAATTCAAACCAATAGCAAACAAAACTATTTTATTCAACCAGGACAGGGACAATTTAATGATGGTGGCAGGGGTGATAATGCTTATCTATATGTTACAAAGAACCATGCCGATAGAGATGAAGGAGAAACGGATATGCTCACTATTGGGCCATGTTGCAATACCGACTATCAACAAGGCCCAGAAAAATTCATTGAAGATCCAGCTGAAAATATTCGGAATACTGACATCGTATTATGGTATGTGCCACAAATGAAAAATGATGATACGCCTGGATCAAAATATTGTTGGGCGGAAGCCTATTATGAAAATGGTGTATACAAAATAAAAGCATACCCATGCTTTGCTGGCCCCATGTTTATCCCTTCAAAAAATTAACGGCCTTCCAAAAAGGAAGACCGTTGAATCATTGGGAGCTAACTAATAACTTAAATAGGGGTACAGATTAAAACCTCTCAGAGACAACTGCCGCCTAAATGAATTAGGAACTTGCAATCGCTTTGACAACGTAAAAGAACAACCTTTATTATGGTATACCTATACCAACTATTCGGTATATTTTAAAATGCTGTTAAAAATTATTCATTCGAAAGATTGTAAATTCGCAGAATACCTCTGAGGAAAGCAAAAAACACATGGAGCAACTATTAAAGGATTTCAGTAAAGGGTTCGACGGCGAATTTTATTTCGACAAAACAATGCGCACTTTATATGCCACAGATGCATCAGCTTATCGCGAAATGCCTTTGGCAGTGGCCATTCCCAAGTCTTTGGATGCTATTAAAGCACTGATACATTTTGCAAATACTAACCATACTTCACTCATACCAAGAACAGCTGGCACTTCATTGGCGGGCCAAGTTGTGGGGAACGGCATTGTGGTGGATGTATCCAAGAATTTTACCAAAATTCTTGCAATAAATCAAGAGGAACATTGGGTTAGGGTACAGCCGGGAGTTATTAGAGACGAGTTAAACTTATTTTTAAAACCCTTTGGTTTATTTTTTGGCCCCGAAACTTCTACCGCAAACCGTGCAATGATTGGCGGTATGGTTGGAAACAATTCTTGTGGGTCTAATTCCGTTATCTATAGAAGTACCAGAGAACATTTACTTGAAGTAACTGCCTTTTTGAGTGATGGATCTGAAGCCGTTTTTGGGGAACTAAGTCTAGACGATTTTCATGAGAAATGCAATGGCAATAATTTTGAATCAACCATCTATCGTTCTGTTAGAAATATCTTGGGCAATTACGATAACCAAATTGAGATTAGAAAAGAGTTCCCTAAAAAATCTGTAGAACGAAGAAATACAGGGTATGCCATTGACGTATTATTAGAGTCGGCACCCTTTACCGCAGGAGAACCTAACTTTAATTTTTGCAATCTGATTGCTGGCTCTGAAGGCACCCTTGCTTTTATCACAGAAATAAAATTAAATGTGGTACCCTTACCACCCAATGAAATTGGCCTACTCTGTGTTCACTTTAATAGTATTGACGAATCGCTAAGGGCAAATTTAATTGCACTCAAATACCATCCAAGCGCCAGCGAGCTGATTGATCACTATATATTAGAATGTACCAAGGATAATATTCAACAAAGCAAGAACCGGTTTTTTGTGCAAGGAGATCCTGGGGCGATACTAGTGATAGAATTTGCCAGAGATAATAGAGAAGCAATTGTAGCCATTGCCAAAGAAGTTGAAGATGAAATGCGCTCGGCTGGATTGGGTTATCATTTCCCTTTACTATTTGGAGCTGATACAAAAAAAATATGGACCCTGCGTAAAGCGGGCTTAGGATTATTAAGTAATCTTCCGGGCGATGCAAAAGCTGTTCCAGTCATTGAAGACACCGCAGTTGACGTGCATGACTTACCTGCTTATATACGCGACTTCAATGAAATACTCCAAAAACATGGATTGTATTCCGTGCACTATGCTCACGCAGGATCTG
>JANOYH010000342.1:0-10738 GCA_031428775.1 Bacteroidota bacterium | reverse complement strand
AGAAACTGTCACCCATTTGCAATTCTCTGCACCATCATTGGTTTCAAATAAAAAATCATCGCCAATATTATCAATGAAATTATAATTAAATTTTCCAGGGTTGGCAACGATGGGTTTAAATGATTTGTTAGCGGATTGCTGGTCGGAGTACCAAACTGCATTTCCATCAAGTCCCTTGCCTCTGTCGGATATTACCAGAAATGCAAAACGTTCATCCTCACTTGTTGCGACTATATGAAAACGTTGTGAATTTTTTGGATCTTCATAGATTAATTTATCAGTAGACTGACTAGTTCCTAATAGATGAAACCATACTTGATGATTTTCATTTTTGGTGGAAAGCTCTTTACCTTTTTCTGTAGCAGGATACCTGCTATAATAAAAACCATTTCCTTGCCATGCAATTCCAGAAACTTTCACCCATCGAAGGGTATCCACTAAATCTTTGCCTGTATGCATATCTCTTACATAGTATTCTTGCCAATCGCTTCCCCCTTTTGAAATGCCCCAGGCTGCATAAGTACCCGGCTTATTTAAATGAAAACCAATCATCCTTGTTGTTCCATCAGGTGACAGTTTATTGGGATCAAGCACAAGTTCTGGCTTAGCGTCTAATCCTTTCTGACGATATAAAACAGATTGATTTTGTAGCCCATCATTTTTAGAAAAATAAAACCAATCACCTTTGCGTTCAGGACTGGAGTACTTTGCATAATTGGCTAATGTTTCAATTCTTTTTTTAAATCCATCTCTATAAGGAATCTTAGCTAGATAATCGAATGTAACCGCATTCTCTGCGGTAACCCAAGCCTTGGTGTCTGCACTAACATCATCTTCCAACCAACGATAAGGATCTGCCACTTTAGTTCCATGATAATCATCAACCTGATTCCCTTTTTTGGAAACAGGATATTTTATTTGGGCAGGAAGCATGTTTAGATAGAATAATCCAATGAGGAGAAAGCATATTTTATTCATAATGAAAATTTTATAGTTCTCAATATATGAATAAATTGACAAGCGACCATTCAGTTTTAATGAAACTTGAATGGCATATAGAAATGATAAATGTTAAAGAAGCGCAATTACCTTTCGTAATAAGGTGTTTCATCATGTGAAACCGTTTCCTTCTGTTGCCAATAGGCTTGGGTTACCACATGTCCATCGGGAGTGCGCAATAGTCTTCCCATCACTGCATTAACTGGATTGAAAAGCATATTAGTTACACCAACAGTAAATGTTTCAGGAGCAGGAGGTGGCGGTGGTATTGGATTTGGTTCAGCAACAACTTTAGCTGGTGGAGATGGAACCACCAAAACTTTTAGTGTATTATATTCTAACAAGGGTTTAAGAAAAGCAACCCGTTCGGCTGATACATTTTTTTCAACAATGGCGCATTTGATGCCATCCAGTTCTTCAGATATATGGTTTGAATTAATAGCCATGGTTTTACTTTAATTAGTTCTTTATAAATTACTCAGTGAATGGATGTATTCGTAAATCCAACTCAAAAATCCTGTTACAATCATACCTGTTAAACAGATAATGAATGCCAATTTTGGGAAAGCAGGAACGGCTATTTTTTCGATAGGATGTTCATTTTCATCCATGAAAATGGCTTTTACCACTTTTAGATAATAGTAAAAAGAGATCATCATATTCACTGCGGCAAAAATCACCCATACCCAGTTGCCCTTTCCAGCACCTGCCATGATCAAGAAAAATTTACCAAAAAATCCTGCTGTAGGGGGTACACCTGCCAATGAGAATAATGATATGGCAATCACCCAAGAGAGAAAAGGATTGGTTTTATAAAAGCCCTTGAAATCGCTGATGTCTTCTTTGCCAGTAGCCGCAGATACCAATGCAATCACACCAAATGCGCCAAGGTTTGAAAACAAATAGATCAGCAGGAAATAAATCACTGAAGCAATGCCATCCTGTGAAGAGCCTGAAATGCCTAATAGAATAAATCCGACTTGTGCAATAGAAGAAAAGGCGAGGAATCTTTTTAAGTTATTCTGACGAATGGCAAATAAGTTTCCTAATAAGATGGTCAGAACACTTAAGAAGAATAACATGTAATACCACTGGCTTGACATGGGCCCAAACACGGAATACAAAAACTTCATGAAAATAAATAGGATAGCAGATTTTGACACCACGGATAAATACGCGGTAACTGGAATAGGTGCGCCTTCATACACATCGGCCGTCCATAAGTGAAAAGGTACAACAGACATTTTAAAACTGAAGCCCGCCAACAATAAAATAAAGGCAAACACTTGAATAGCATTCCCATTTAAATGATTAGTAATTTCCGAGAATTCTAAAGTTCCCGTTGTTCCATAAATAAAGGAAACACCAAATAATAATAGGGCTGATGAAAATGCGGAGGAAATAATCATTTTCATGGCAGCTTCGGATGACTTTCTTTTTGCTAAGTCGAAATTGGCAATAGCAGCTAAAGGAATGGTGGACATTTCTAATCCTAAGTAAAAGATCAACAAATTACCACTGGAAATCATAAAGAACATACCCAGTAAAGTAGTCAAGAGTAAAATATAAAATTCTAACAGGTATTTGTGTTCTTTCAACCAAGGGAAAGCAATCAACGACACCAAATAAACGCCTAGATTTAATATGTTTTTCTCTAAGAACAATAAATGGTTGGTTTGGAACATACTGCTAAATAGGCCCCCTTCCATATTGCCAAAAAATCCGCATACGAGGTTCACCAATAACAAACTATTGATCACATATAATAACGACTCATTCTTCCAATTACTACTACTCAGTTTAATGAAAAGCAGCAAGAAAATGATGCCAATAAGCATCCATTCAAACTTCAGTACAAAAAAATATTCGTTCAACATAGTACAAATTTCAAGTTAACTTAATGCTTCCTTTTATTTTAACACTGGTGCCATCATGGCCAGTTTATTGATAATAAATTCCGTTCCAGGCTGGATCAAGTTGATCAACCAAAAAGGAGCCATACCTACTACCAAAATTCCTGCTATCAACAATACAGCCGCCGTTTTTTCATTCCATTTTGCATCCTTTAAGTTGTGGTAACTGTCGTTCGTAATGGGCCCCATCAGACTTTGTCCAGCTGCCCTTAAAATATACACAGCTGTTACCACTATAGAGGCACATGCTAAAATGGTAGCTAGTCGATACCATTTATCCGGATTCTCCCAAGCACCCATAAAAACGGTCATTTCAGCAACAAAACCACTAAATCCGGGTAACCCCAATGAACTAAGACCAGCTATGACAAATACTGTTGAAATAAAGGGCATGACTTTTAATAGACCTCCTAATTGTGCCACCATTCTTGTATGTGTTCTAGCATAAATCATTCCAATGGCAGCAAAGAAAAGGGCTGTCATTAAACCATGTGATACCATTTGCAATACTGCACCATTGATGGAGGTTTGTGTAAGCATTCCAATACCTAATATCACAAATCCACAATGACTGATGGAGGAATAGGCGTTGATGTATTTTAAATCGGTCTGCATCATCGTAGCAAAAGCACCATAAATAATGGCAATGGTTGCCAACAAAATAATCAACCAAGAAAATTCGTGTGCAGCATCTGGCATTAAAAAAGTGGCAACCCTTAATAAGCCATAACCCCCCAATTTCATAGATATTCCAGCTAAGAACATGGAAGCAGCTGTAGGGGCAGAAGCGTGTCCGTCAGGTACCCAAGTATGAAAAGGGAAGATTGCGGTGAATACACCGAATCCAATAAATGCAAAGGGAAAGAACATCATTTGTGTTCTCAATGGAATATTCATTTTTGCTAATTGCATTAAATCGAAGGTATGTGTACCCGTTGCAGTTTGAGAGCTGAAATAGATGCCAAGAATTCCTACTAATATTAAAGCGGAACCACCCATCAACATCAAAGCCAGTTTCATGGCACTATATTCTTTTTTGCCACTGCCCCAAATTCCGATCAATAAAAATTTAGGTATTACGGCAACTTCCAAGAAGAAGAACATGGTAAAAATGTCTAATGAAATAAAGAAACCATAAGCACCTAAACTTAATAAAATTAATAAGAAGAAAAATTCTTTTGACAATGTTTCCATTTCCCATGATACTAAGATCCCTGCTACCACAATAAAAGCTGTTAATAAAATCATGGCTATGGAAATGCCGTCTACACCAACATGGTATTGGAGGTTTAAAGGGCCATACCATTTTTGAATGTATTCAAAAAGCATTTGGGTAGTATTACCAGTTGCGCGTAGTTCCTGATAGGCAAATAACAATTTAAATCCAAGTAATAATTGCAACACCGACCCACCAAGGGCTATCACGCGAATCTGTTTTAATCCCTGTGCAAATAATAGGGCAATTGCAGTGGCCAAGGGAAGTAATAAGAATAAACTTAAGTTCATGTACAATATTTTAATTCCAGAGATAAATAAATACAACAACCAATCCGGCTATTCCTCCAAAAAAGTATAAAGCATAGTCTTGTACTTTTCCTGATTGCATTCCTTTGATGGCTTCTGATGTTCTTCCAGTAATGATAGCAAGCAAGTTCATCAAACCATCCACTATATGTTTATCAAACCAAGCGGCTGGTCGACCTACTAAATTGAACAATATTTTCTTAGTCACAAACAGGTATACTTCGTCAATATAAAATTTATGGTAAGCTGCGCGATAGAGTCCACCTATTTGTGTAGCTATCCTAACAGGCATTTCATTTTCTGTTTTGAATAACCTTGTGGCTAATAAAATACCCGCGATGGCTAGTGTTACAGGTAGTATTGAAAAGGTAATGGGAATATGTGAGGTAATGGGTAATCCATCGGCTGTAACCCATTGAGCTATCGGTACAAAGCCAGATCCAATGGACAATACAGCCAAGATTATTAAAGGTATTTTCATGGTCCAGCTTCCTTCTCCATGATGATGATCTTTGGCTTGAGTAGGCTTACTCCAAAAGATACTGTAATAAAGGCGAAACATATAGAATGCGGTAAATCCGGATGTTAAAAGTGCAATGCCGTAAATCAGACCATTTGATTCAAAAGCGGCCATTAAGATTTCTTCCTTGCTAAAAAATCCAGAGAATGGAGGTACACCAGCGATGGCTAAGCAGGCAATCAGAAAACTAAAATGTGTGATGGGCATGAGTTTACGCAATCCACCCATATCTTTCATTTCATTGCTATGCACCATGTGAATGACAGCACCAGCACCTAAGAACAACAATGATTTGAAAAAAGCATGGGTAAATAAATGGAACATTGAACCCATATAACCTAGTCCATCCTCACCACCATATTTAGAAACGCCAAGTGCGAACATCATATAGCCAATTTGCGACATCGTTGAATAGGCCAATACTCTTTTAATATCGGTTTGTGTGCAGGCAATGACTGCAGCAAAAAATGCAGAAAATGCACCGGTGTACATCACAATTTGTAAGGCTTGCGGATCAGACAAAGCGAAGACTGGAAATAATCTTGCTACTAAAAATACACCGGCCACTACCATGGTAGCTGCGTGGATTAAGGCTGAAACAGGGGTAGGGCCTTCCATGGCGTCAGGTAACCAAATATGCAAGGGGAACATGGCAGATTTTCCTGCTCCACCTATAAAAACTAAGATCAATCCCCAGCTCAATGCAGTGACACCAAGAAAGGTAGCGGCATTTATTTCAGAGAGGTAAGGAGATGCGGTGCTTAGTCGCTCTATTAATAAATTAAAATCTAATGTCTTGGTATAAAAAGCTAGGACCAAAATACCAATCAAAAATCCGAGGTCGGCAAACCTAGTCACAATAAATGCTTTTTTAGCAGCAGCTACAGCACTAGGTTTTTCAAAATAAAATCCAATCAAAAGAAAAGAAGAAACACCCACCAATTCCCAAAACAAATAAATCTGGAAGATATTTGAAGAGAGTACCAAGCCAAGCATTGAAAAAGTAAAGAGCGAAAGGAAACTAAAATAAGTGGCAAACCTTGGTTCCCCTTTCATATAGCCCAAGCTAAATACATGAACCATTAAAGAAACAAAACTAACTACTACCAACATCATTACAGTTATAGGATCCAATAATAATCCTATATTGATAGAAAGATTAGGGGAGAATTCTAGCCAGTTGTATTGAAACACCATAATCTTTTGATAGATACCATTCACTTTTCCGTTCACGAAAAAATAATCGTATGCAGTTTGAATGGAAATTACCGTGGATACTAAAAGAGAAAGTGTGGCAATCATTCCGGCACTAGCAGAAAAATATTTTTTTCCATACAAGCCTAGCACAACAAAACAGGCCAGGGGTAGAAGGGGAATTAATGCGATATAAAGGGCTTGACTCATGATTTCTTATTGTAAGGTTCCGATGCTATTAGTGGTACAATTAATTTTTCATTTCTGCTGCATCTTCCACGTCAATGGAATGGTGACTGCGATATAGATTGATAATGATGGCAATAGCAACAGCTGCTTCAGCAGCGGCAATGGTGATAATAAAAATGCTAAAGAATACACCATCCAGCTTTGCGGGATAGAGGTATTTATTGAATGCCACAAAATTGATATTGACGCTATTCAACATCAGTTCAACAGACATCAACATGGTAATCATATTTCTTCTAGTAAATAGGCCATAAGCACCTATAAAAAATAATCCGCTGCTAAGGAAAAGAATCTGTGTTAATGGAATCTCAGTCATGGTTTACTATTGTTAAATGGACGGATTTGTTTCATTTTGTTTTAAAGCAATCACGATACATCCTATCATTGCTGCCAATAATAGCATACTGATCAGTTCAAAGGGTAGGATATAGCCAAAGTCTTTCGTAGAAAGCATTTGATGACCAATGTCTGAAACTTTTAAATCAAAAGGAAAGCGCTTTTCTGGTGCCATTAAACCGCTTTTACTGATCAGTCTAATGGTAAAAGCCAATCCCAATGCGGCGGCTAAAAAGGCAAAAATATTTCTGGTTAAAATGGGTTTAGGCATTTCTTGGCCCGACTTGATAGTAAGGAAAATGGAAAAAATGATTAATACCACAATTCCTCCCACATAAACAATGATCTGAACTGCGGCTAGGAATTCTAGTTGCATCCAGAAATATAGAGAGGCAATACCAATCAAGGAAAACAATAGCCAGATTGAAGCACGGAAAATTTTTCTGGTAGTAACAGCCAACAATCCAGTGCCAAGGATGAAGGCTGCAATCAGGTAAAAAATAATAGAGGATGCACTCATTGTTTTGATTTTTCTCTTATGAATAGCTATTCAACGCCAGCCCTTAATTTAGAGCCGTCTTGATTTAATTTTTTGGTTAGTAATCCTCTATTGTATACGCTGTGTTCAAAATTTTGCGCCATTTTTATAGCATCAGTTGGGCATGCTACAATGCATAAATTACACATAGTACAGAGTTCTAGATGGTAGACAAAAGTGTCAATGGCTTTTTTCTTTTTTCCATCTGGACTGATGTCGAATTTATTAATGATTTTGATGGTTCCATTCGGACAAGCCAATTCACAAGCTGAGCAACCCGTGCAAGCGTGTTCATTGTGCTCATCGTGTTTCAGGATCACTTCGCCCCTAAACCTTTCTGGAAGATTCAGTTCTAACCGATTCTCCGGATATTGCTGCGTGATAATTTCTTTGTGGTGTGTAAAATAGTAGCCCGTTCTATTCATTCCAATAAGGAGAGAACGGACGGCGTTGTAAATGTCTTTGAAATATTGTTTTATAAACATCTGCTAATTTATTTGTAGTCCTTTAAAAATGCCAACCTTTGATGGCTATCAATGTCATTAATATTAAATTGAACATACTGATCGGCAACAAATATTTCCATTCTAGATTCAATAATTGGTCAATGCGCAACCTTGGAAAAGTCCAGCGAAACCACATAATTAAAAAAATCAAGAAAAAAGTTTTACCAAAGAACCAGAGAAATGAAGGGATATAATCCATTATATGATTAAAGGAATCCCAGGTGCCAATATGAAAAGGCATCCATCCGCCAAGAAATAAGGTTGCACCTATGGCGCATACTATAAAAATATTGATGTACTCGGCCAGAAAAAATAGGGCAAATTTCATTCCTGAATATTCAGTATGAAAGCCCGCTGTAAGTTCTGATTCTGCTTCTGATAAATCAAAAGGGGCACGATTGGTTTCTGCAGTAACTGCAATCAAGAAAATTACAAAAGCAATCACGGCAGGGATATGTCCGCGGAAAATCCACCAACCTGTTTGTTGAGATAAAATAATGTCGTTAATACTTAGGCTTCCTGTTAAAACGATAATAGTCAAAATAGACAAACCCACAGACAATTCATAACTAACCATTTGGGCACCACTGCGCATGGCTCCTAATAAAGAATACTTGCTATTACTAGCCCAACCTGCCATCAAAATACCAATCACAGACACAGAAGAAATGGCTGAAATATATAAGACACCAATATTGATATCCCATATATGAAAGCCTTTTGCAAAACCAATCGGTGCAAGAACCAACATAGCCACCATCATTACAATAAATGGCGCCAAGTTGAAAAGAAATTTATCGGCACCATCTGGTGTTAGTCCTTCTTTCATGATTAATTTAACCGTATCCGCCATACTTTGAAAGATTCCTTTTGGGCCAACTCTATTAGGCCCCAGTCTGATTTGAATCCAAGCGGCCACTTTTCTTTCCATGAGTACCAGTATCAGTCCTAATCCTGCAAAGAGTGCAATTGCTAAAACGCCTACTATGACGAATTCAAAAAATAGGGCTATGTTAGGAGGGAAGGTCTTATTCAGCCAATCCTGTACTATTGTTGTAAAACTTTCTAAACTAAACATGTATTCACCGTCTTTAGTATCAAAAAAAAATCTTCGTTATCTATCTATATCAGGGATCACTAAGTCAAGAGTTCCCATAGTTGCAATCAAATCACCCAATTTCCCTCCTCTTGCCATATGATCCAGTGCAGAAAGGTTAGAAAAACCAGGAGAGCGGAATTTGATTCGGTAAGGGGTTGTTCCACCTTCGCTTACAATATAAACGCCTAATTCACCTCTAGCAGTTTCCACGCGTTGATAAAATTCACCTTTGGGCAATTTCAACACTGCTTTTGTTTTTGCTTGGTAGTCGCCTTCCGGAATATTGTCTATCAATTGTTCTACGATACGAATGGATTGATGCATTTCTCGTAAGCGTATCATATATCTAGCAAAACTGTCGCCTGCAGTTTCTAGAATTTCATCAAATGCCAACGTTTCATAAATTTCATAAGGATACAATTTTCTCACATCGCAAGAAACCCCGCTACCTCTTGCTGCTGGTCCAGTTACCCCATAGGAAATGGCATCTTCTGGAGATAAATAACCAACTCCTTTCATCCTATTTTGGAAGATAATATTACCCGTTACTAATTCGTCGTATTCGTGAATTTTAGATTTGTACAGTTGCATGAAACTTTTCACCCTCGATTGAAAGTTCGGGTGCAAATCGGCCATCACACCGCCAGGTACATTATAGTTCATGGTTAGTCTTGCACCACAGGTTTCTTCCATGATATCATTGATAGTTTCTCTTTCTCTAAATGCATGAAAGAAAGGCGTAAATGCCCCTAAATCCATTGCCATGGCACCCCACCACAATTCGTGTGAAGCAATTCTGGTTAATTCATCCATCAGCACCCTTATCACTTTTGCTCTTGCGGGTACTTCAATTTGCATTCCTTTTTCTACACACATTGCGCATGCATGGTTATTGATATGGGCTGATAAATAGTCCATTCTACTGGTACTATAAATAAATTGACGGTAAGAAAGGCTCTCACACATTTTTTCTATCGACCGATGGATAAAACCTAAATGGGGTTCTACTTTTTTTATAGTCTCGCCATTCAGTGTAATCACCAAATTTAATACACCATGTGTAGCTGGATGTTGTGGTCCAATATTTATAATTAGATCGCCTTCAACTGTTTTGCCTATTTCTTCTAACATTATTTTTCTTTTTTCTTGGCGTTTTCATTACTAGGTTCTTCCCATTAAAGTTTGATCATATTAATCGGGTCTTCATAATCCTTTCTGAGTGGGTATCCAACCCAGTCGTCTGTCAATAATAATCGCCTCAAATCAGGATGTTCTATAAATATCACGCCAAACAAATCATACACTTCACGCTCTAATAATTCAGCTGTTCGCCAGATATCACAGACCGAATTAATTTCCGGTTTTTCTCTATTGAGTTTTATTTTAACCACCATATTGTCTAGGGTTATAGTACTCCTAAGATGATATACCATGGTTAGATGTGTTTTCCAGTCAACACAAGTCAAGCAGAATAGAAAGTTAAAAGGACTGTCAGCAAAGTTTCTCAATTTTAGGGCATCAGTTTTCCAATTGTCTGCTTCCAATAAAACATTCAACCATTCTCCTCCTTCTTCAAAAGTGGCAGAGGGAAGTAAGGTTGTGATTACGTTTTTCATTTCCTCGTTGGTCATACTAAATAGAATATAGGTATAATTGTTAAGGCGTTTGTTTCATTTGCTCTCTGGTCATGCCTGCTTTGATTTTTTCTTGAAGGGAAATCAGCGCATGTAATAAAGCTTCTGGTCTAGGAGGGCAACCTGGGATATACACATCCACTGGTATGATATGGTCGGCTCCTTTCACTACTGAATAAGTGTTATAAAAAAAAGGGCCTCCGCTGATAGCACAGGCACCCATGGC
>JANOYH010000341.1:0-10668 GCA_031428775.1 Bacteroidota bacterium | reverse complement strand
GTACTTCAGGTACTTCTTTGCAGTCATCCCACAAAAACTTACCTCCCATAGAAGTGATTTTTTCAGGTAAGGTATCTACACCCAATCCCCACATACATAAATCTGTTTCATGAATGCCCTGATTGCCTACATCGCCATTACCATAATTCCAATGCCAATGCCAATTATAATGCACTAGGTTTTTTGTAAACGGACGCATAGGAGCGGGTCCACACCATAGATCATAGTTCAACCCTGCAGGAATAGGAGAGATGCCCTTATTACCAATATCAGGTCTTCTCCTATAAACTAAGCCGCGCGACATATATACCCTTCCTATTAAACCTTCTTCCAAATGCTTCACTGCTTCTCGAATAGCTACTGAACTCCTTAATTGCACGCCATGTTGCACAATCCGATTGTATTTATAAGCAGCCTCAATCATTTTTTTGCCCTCATGAATATTATGCGTAGCAGGCTTCTCTACATAAACGTCTTTACCAGCCTGGCAAGCCCAAATAGTTTGTAGTGCATGCCAATGATTAGGTGTAGCAAGTGTTACCGCATCAATACTTTTGTTGTCATAGATTTTTCTGAAATCTTGTTCTATGGCTACTTTTTTACCATATTTTTTCTCGAAAGCTGCCGCAGCTTCATTGAGTATCACCATATCAGGATCACATAAAGCCACAATTTCAACATTTGATTTGGTGGCCAAAGCCATCACTTCTTCCACATGCGTTTTCCCCCTTCCATTAAGCCCGAGTATAGCCACTCGAATCCGATCATTGGCGCCAATTGGCTGCAAATGAATATTGCTTGCCGCAGCAGTTTGGCTGATAGTACCTGCTACAGGGGTAACAGCAGCCATTACAGCAGTTTTGGCAGCTGATTTGAGGAAGGACCTCCGGGAATTTGTGTTGTTGTTTTCCATAATTGAATATATTCTTTTAAATTTAGGATATGAAAAAAATCTTGCTTGTCGCACTAATCATTCTTGGCCTTCAGTCTTTAGTTTTTGCCCAAGACCCAAAACTTAAAAAAATATTTAATGGAAAAAATCTCAAAGGTTGGATTGCACCTGAGAATAATACTTGGTGGACAGTAAACGATGGCATTTTGTTTGTAAAAAGTGGACCCGAAAAAAAAGGGAGCATTTTATGGTCAGAAAAACAATATCAAAACTTTATCATTAGTGCCGATTTCCTTATGGGCGATGGGACCGTTGATTCAGGTATTTTTCTTCGCTCTGAAAATGACCAAATCCAAATTGGCATTTCAGGATCTTTGAAACGGGATTTAACAGGGTCTCCCTATTTGCCCAAATTGAAATATCCTAAAGAAGCTAATGTAAAAGACATATTGAAACTGAAGGACTGGAATACCATGAAAATAAAACTAGTTGACAAAACCTATACCGTTTGGTTGAATGGTGTTGAAGTCATGAACTATACTTCTGAAAGTATCCCTGCAACTGGACCAGTTGGACTTCAACTGCATCCCGGCAATGAAATGTCTATCAGTTATAAAAATATCTTAGTAGGGGAATTGTAATTAGTAGTATAAAATTTAACGATTACTTTTTAATTTTAAATTGTTACACTAACCTATCTTTCTATTGAAATGTTGTTGGGTATTCAAAATCAACTGAGGCTCAATCATCGTTTTTGACCCCGATTGATTGTCCCCATTATAGCCTTTCTCTAATAGACCTAATAAGATTTCCATTGCTTTCTGCCCTTGTTCATAGGGGAATTGTTCTATTGATGCAAGGGGAGGGAAGGAAGTATAGCTGTTGATAGGGAGATTAGCATAGCTTACAAATGAAATGTCTTTGTAGATGACTAAATTCTTTTGTAGCGCAAACTGAACCGCGTCTAAAGCAACATAATCATTAAAAGCTAAAATGGCCGATGGAGCTCTTTTATGGGCCAAAAATTCTGTCATAGCATCATGCGTCCCTTTGGTAGATAAGTCGGTATTGATTACCAGAAATGGATCGAATTTCAATCTATGCTTATTCATGGCAATTCTATATCCCTCAAGGCGTTGCTGACTTGCCAACAATTTAGGAGGTCCATTGATAATGCCAATATTTCGATAACCTTTTTTTAAGAGAAAAGAAACTGCTTTTACAGTGCCTTCCACCATATCACATTCAACTGTATGGATATGGGGCATTTGTGGAATACAGTCAAAGAAAACAATGGGTATTTCATATTTTTTCAACATGTCAAAATGTTCGTAATTGGTCGTGTTTTTTGAAATGGAAGCAATGATGCCATCTACTCTATGAGATTTCATGGTTTCAATAATGGTCTTTTCTTTTGATTCATTATCGTGAGACTGACCTAGTAGCACAATGTATTTATGCTTTGTTGCAAAATCTTCAATACCAGAAATGGCTTCAGAAAAAAAGGTCTCGGTTAGTTTGGGTAAAACAACGCCTATTGTAAAGGTTTTTCTTTTCTGAAAAAAAATGGCCGTTTGATTTGGCTCATAGCCCAATTCCTTTGCTAAATTATTGACAAGGGCCTTTGTTTTTAATCCAATACTTGGATGGTCATGTAATGCCCTCGAAACACTTGAAGGAGAAATGCCCAATTTCTTTGCAATGACTTTTATAGTAGGCAGTTTTTCAGACATTTTTAACTACTTATTTACTAATATCATAAAATCGCCAGTTGGTTTTAAAGTCTTTTTTGATTGGCTGATTAATGAGAATAGCCCTTAATAATTCAATAGGCATACTGCCTTCTGAATAAATGGCATCATTGAATTGCTTTAAGGTCATTTTCTTTTTGTCAACCAATTCTTTTTTCAACGCATACAATTGCATACCCCCTGTCATATAAGCTAATTGATACAAAGGAGGGTAGCCACCTACAAATGACCTACGAACCTCCCCTTCGGCATTGGCCCTTTCAAAACCAACACGGTCTACTAAGAAGTCTATGCATTGTTGCGGCATCCAGTTACCCATATGATAATTCAATGAAAAAATGATCCTTGCACATCGGTGCATCCTCCAGAATAGCATCCCCATTCTTTCTTCAGGTGATCTAGGAAATTTCATATCCCAAAGCAATAGCTCCCAGTACAATGCACTGCCCTCACCCCAGAATGGAGTATTAGTGGCTAGTAAGTCTCTTCTATACGTTTTATTTCTGGCCGACATATAACCTTGTAAATGATGGCCCGCAATCAATTCATGGTGTACGGTAGCCCTTGAGAAAGCTGGATTATTTCCACGCATACTCATCAATTTCTCTTCATAACCCATGGTATTGGTTGGATAAGATATGATCAGAGATTCGCCTCCAAGAAAAAATGGACTTACTAACTGACGCTCTGCAGTCATCATCATCATACGCCAAGATTCTTCAGACAATTCAGGTATGGTGATTAAATCATTTTTCTTTAAAAAATCAATCGATTGTTTGTACAATTCAAACATCTCCTGTGGTTGTTTGCCCGGAGCTACATAAGAATTTTTTACTTTTTCCTGAGCCGCTTTCCAGTTGTCGTCAAAACCCATTTCTTTAGATGCCTTTAATAATTCGGCGTCACAAAAAGCAAATTCTTTATTGGCAATGGCAATCAATTCTTCAGGCGTATAGGGAATATATTCTCTGTTCAATTGGCGCATCAACTCTTCTCTACCTGCGGCAATTCCCAATATGCCACTACCATCATCTTTGGGTTTAGCATCCATATTTTTCCCTTTCCCTCTTAGTGCAATTGCATAGTTCCCCAAACTACTATCTAGATCGGAATAGGTTTTAGGTACCCACCAACTAAACAAAGGGTCATAACCATTGTAAAAATCAAATTCATTTTTTAAAGCAACTTGTAATGCCTTTACTGCATCTATAGCAAGCGTTGCAAGCTTACTATCCATTGGCTCTTCCTTTTGAAGATCCGTTTTTGCTTTCTGCACTATTTTGATGATGGCATTCATCTCTTTGGCCACTTCTTCGCCATTTACATTAAGTCCCCTTCTACGTGGTTTTTCAAGACTGTATATTTTATCTGAAAAGGGAAGTAGTCGGCTGATTTTGGAATAGGCTTCATTTTCTTTTTCAAGCGCAGCTTTTGAGTCGTCTATGATCCTTTTAAAAAGTAGGAAATCCACTTTACCATAGATACTGATCTTGTCTAAATTAATTAAGTCCATCTTTTTTTCATACTCACCAATGAGTTTCAGTATTCTTTCCCTTCTTTCCGGCGAATTATACGCAGCAGCTCCAAACTGTTGTCCGCCTCCTCTACCTCCGCCAAATCCAGTATTAGCAGATGTGGTATAAAAGCGCGTAACATTACCAAGATCAGCCGTATACTGAATCATCAAATCGTGCAATTCACTAGTTTGTAAATAAAGGCTAGTATTGGGTGTTTGGCTGATACTATGCTGGCTACAAATAAGATTCAAAAGCATAAAAAGAAAGAAAATTCTTTTTAACATAGATAAATGGTTAAATATTAAATAACTTAATTGCTTAAAAATAACTGTTCTTAAGCTGTGAGACAAGTAAATCATTTGCTATTGCCATTTATTTATTTTTTCATTTCTGAAATTATCAATCAATATTTAATAGCTTATTGTCATGTTTAAAACAAATCAAATTGCTGTTGCAATCATACTATTATTTACAAGCAATAGTTTATTTGCTCAGAACAAAGATTATCCTATTCAACCAGTAACTTTTAATCATGTTCAAGTGCACGATGAATTCTGGGCACCACGAATAGCCATTAATCAGCAAATTACGATACCCTATGTTTTACAAAAATGTAGAGAAACAGGACGCATTGACAATTTTCTGAAAGCCGCTTCAAAGAAAGCGCCCACAGATATTACCGAATATCCCTTTGATGATACAGACATATTTAAAGTGATTGAAGGGGTGTCTTATGCATTGCAAGTAAAGCCAGATCCAAAATTGGAACTGGCGGTTGATTCACTGATTGCTATCATTGGAGAAGCCCAAGAACCTGATGGCTATCTGTATACTTTCCGTACCATGAAGCCCGCAAAATTGCATCCTTGGATTGGTGCTAAAAGATGGGAAAAAGATCCTGACCTAAGTCATGAACTGTATAACAGCGGACATTTATACGAAGCTGCTGTAGCCCATTATCTCTCTACGGGCAAAAAATCTTTTCTCAATATTGCCATTAAAAATGCAGACCTGCTTGTTAGAGATTTTGGACCAGGTAAGGCAGCCTATTTTCCAGGTCATCAAGTGGTTGAAATGGGACTGGCCCGTTTATACCGTGTAACTGGAAAAAAAGAATACCTCGAATTGGCGAAATTTTTTCTGGATATCCGTGGAAATGGTGCTATCAAAGGCTCAGAATATAACCAATCGCAAAAGCCAGTTACGGATCAACACGAAGCAGTTGGACATGCCGTGCGTGCAGCCTATATGTATACTGGAATGGCAGATGTTGCAGCACTTACTGGCGATGTTTCTTATATCAAAGCAATAGACGATATCTGGACAGATGTTGTCAATAAAAAAATGTATTTAACGGGAGGTATTGGTGCAACAGGAGCAGGCGAAGCTTTTGGAAAGGCTTACCAGTTGCCTAATATGTCGGCTTACGCAGAAACCTGTGCATCCATTGCAAATGTTTATTGGAATAATCGCATGTTTCTACTCCATGGCGATGCTAGGTATATTGATGTCATGGAGAAAGTATTATACAACGGATTACTTTCTGGAATCTCACAAAGTGGTACAAATTTTTTCTATCCAAATCCATTGGCCTCCATGGGACAGCATCAACGCAGTGCTTGGTTTGGTTGTGCTTGTTGTATTTCTAATGTAACAAGATTTATGCCTTCTGTGCCTGGGTATATTTATGCCCAAGACAACAATAATTTGTATGTAAATCTGTACATGACCAATCAAGCAAAGATTGTATTACCTGCCGGAAAAGTTACCATTGATCAACAAACAGCTTACCCTTGGAAAGGACAAGTAAAAATACAAATTGATGTTCCTAAAAAAACAGCATTTACACTCCGGGTTAGAATTCCAGGTTGGGCAAGACAAGAAGCTGTACCAGGTAATTTATACCGGTTTGCCGATAATAAAGTAGTAGCCATCCCCATTCGCATTAATGGCAAAGAACTGCTTTATACAATAGAAAAAGGGTATGCTGTTTTTAACAGAACTTGGAACAAGGGAGACGTGGTTGAAATGATGCTACCTATGGAAGTGGAAAAAGTTTTGGCCAATGAAAAGGTCCAAGCAGATATTGGCCGATTCGCTTTTCAAAAAGGTCCCTTGGTTTATTGTTTAGAAGGCCCAGATAACCATGAAGGATCTGTTCAAAACATTGTCATGAAACAACAAACTGTTGTAAAAGAAATTTTTGATACACAACTATTGAATGGCGTAATAGTGCTAACGGGCGAGGCAAGTGCTACTAAAAGACAGGTGAATAACAGTACATTATTAAAAACCGAGGTACAAGCTAAAGCAATACCTTATTATTCATGGAGCAATAGAGGTCCAGCAGAAATGATGGTATGGATTCCTTATCAAGAATCAGTTGCTAGTCCCAAGCCAGCTGCAACCATTGCTTCTACTAGTAAAGTAACATCTTCCATAAACAATCAACGCATGTTAACAGCACTAAATGACCAGTTTGAACCGGCTAATTCGGAAGACAAATCCGGTCTCTATCTCCATTGGTGGCCAAAAAAAGATACCGATGAATGGATTCAGTACGACTTTGCTGAAGAAAAAACAATTTCTGAGTCATTGGTATATTGGTATGATGATGGCCCATTTGGTGGATGCCGAATTCCAGCATCATGGAGACTCTTATATAAAGAAGGAGACAATTGGGTACCTGTAAAAAACAGTACCTCTTATGAAATTGCAAAAGATAAGTATGATCTGGTAAAATTCGAAGCAATAAAAACAAAAGCATTGCGTATGGAAATTAAGTTGCCTAAAAACTATGCAACGGGAGTGCATGAATGGATCGTTAAATAATGTAAGCGAAACGTATGATTTTGTATTTAAACTGTAAAAACAGTAATTAATAATTGAATTAGTTGAAAATTATGGCATTTGTTAATGTGCTAAACGTTAATTGCAAATAATAATTTATTTTGTATATGGTCAAAAATGCGCACATTTTTTTTTAATACTTTTTTTTATTTTGCTTACAGCATGTGGGCAGATTGATATCCCTAAAGATGTTTCAGCTATTTCAGCATCCGTTCCTAAAGAGATAGACTATAATTTACACGTTAAAAAAATCTTGTCTGATAAGTGTTTTGCATGTCATGGTCCGGATATGAAGAAACAGAAAGCCGACCTCAGGTTGGATATTGCTTCTTTTGCCTACAATAAGAAAACTGAATCTGGATTAAAAGCGATTCAGCCAAAAAGCATTGCTAAAAGCGAATTGGTCCATCGAATCTTAAGTAATGACCCAGAATACAAAATGCCTTCAGCCTCATCACACTTAGAGCTCACAGCATATGAAAAGGCAGTTTTAATAAAATGGATTGAGCAAGGGGCAGTTTATAAAGAACACTGGGCATTTGTTCCTCCAGTAAAATCGGACCCCCCAATAGTGAAAAATAGCGAATGGGCTAAAAATGACATTGACCTATTCATATTAAATAGCATTGAGAAGGAAGGTCTGGCATCTGCAAAAAAAGCGGAGAAAGAAAAATTAATCAGGCGACTAAGTTTCGACATCAGGGGCTTCGCACCACCTTGGATGGGATCATCATGGGGTGTTGGCATCCGGTATGAGGAGGGCAACAAAACAAACTGACCAAGCATCTGCAGCCCTTGTAAAAGATTTGAAGCAAAGAGGATTATTAGAGGATACATTGGTAGTTTGGGGCGGTGAATTTGGCCGGACAAGTTTTTCTCAAGGCAAATTAACGCCCGAAGGTTTTGGTCGAGATCATCACCCAGGTTGTTATAGCATCTGGATGGCAGGAAGGAGGGGTTAAGCCCGGAATAGTTCATGGAGAGACAGATGATTTTGCACATAATGTTGTCAAGAATAAAGTGCATGTGCACGATTTTCAGGCAACCTTACTTCATTTGTTGGGAATTGATCATGAAAAATTCATTTATAAAAGCCAAGGACGTAGATATCGTTTAACAGATGTGTCTGGTAATGTTATTCATTTAATTGCATGATGTATCAATTTCTTGGTCGCTTTCATCCTTTGCTTGTACATATTCCTATCGGTGTTTTGCTACTTGCTTTTTTAATGGAATATTTTATTTTCAAAAAGAAAGCAGCTTTTTCATTTGCTATAGAAGTTACTTTATTAATCGGATCTATTTCGGCCATAGTAGCTGCAATCTTGGGTTGGTTATTGTCCTTCTCTGGTGAATATGATGTGACGCTTTTGAACAAGCATCAATGGTGGGGCATTTCACTTTGCTTTGTATCATTTTTCTTATGGGGGTTTAAAAAATATGCGAGCCAAAAGCCTTATTTTGAGAAATTATACAAGCCCCTATTTTTTTTTTAACAATATTGCTATTATTAGTGACTGGACATTTTGGTGGAAGTCTTACTCATGGCGAGGATTTTTTATCCTATCAATCCATACTTCAAGAAGATGGGAAAAAGACGCCCGATTCCTTGTTGAAAAAAATTCAATTCAATAACCTAACCCCAAGCCTTACTGTTTATAAAGATCTGGTGAATCCTATTTTTGAAACTAAATGTATTTCATGCCATAATAGCAAAAAGAAAAAGGGTGATTACCAAATGCAGACGTATTATTTTTTGCTAAAAGGTGGGAAGTCTGGAAAAAAAATTGTTCAAGCAAGTGTTGTAGATGGAGAACTTATTAAAAGGATGTTGTTAGACAAAAATGAAGATAAGCATATGCCTCCTAAGGGGAAAGGGCAACTAACCCAGTCTGAGATTAATTTAATTTATTGGTGGCTTTATAACGGGGCATCGCCAGAAATAAAAATACTTGATGTTAAAACGAATGATACCATTAAAACTTTTTTATCCAATCAGGGCCCCGAGAAAAAACCCGCACTGAACCTAAAAAAAGTAAAAGAAGCAAATTTGGTAGATTTGGCGTCTTTCAAAACAATCAATTGGCAAGTTAGCCCTATATCCAAAGGGAGCCCATTTTTAGAAGTGAATGCGGGGAATGTACCTGAATTAGTAATACACACCAATCATTACTTTTAAAGATTGCACCACAAGTTGCTTGGCTTATACTTGGCAATACCAAAATTACTGATGCCGGTATGCCTGCAATTGGAAAATGTTCAAATATTGTAAAACTGAATCTTCAAAATACCATTATAACAAATTCATCGATTGTAAGCATCAATTTGTTGACGCAACTGGAATACTTAAACATTGCTGGAACAGGAATAACTGATGAGGGACTTTTTCAACTCAAGGTAAATAAGTCGCTCAAAAAAATATTTTGTTGGAATGCCAAGATCACAAAGGATGGTGTAATGAGGTTTAAAAAGTTACACCCCTTTATTGAAATTGATTTTTTTTTAAAATATCCTTCCGTTTGAAAAATAGCAATTTGTAACAATTCCAATTTACAAATGAATTTATTTACGTAGTTTAATGTGAAATATCATCCTTTTCCCTTTTATAATACTTGATTACATGAAAAAATTATTTATTGTAGGTCTATTCATTATGGCCATTCAGGAAATTACTGCCCAAGATAGTTCGCTGATTTATCGCAAACTCGATTCTATAGCGGTGATTGATCAAAAAGTGATGATACCCATGCGCGATGGGAATCGATTGGCTACGGATATCTATCGCCCCAAAGGAAATCAGCGTGTGCCCATCATTTTTTCCAGAACGCCTTATAATTTTAATACTTGGGTTGATGGTAAAATGACCACTCGCTCATTTGAAGAAGCTTATCAGGCAGTTAGTCGGGGATATGCTTATGTAGTTCAAAATGAAAGAGGAAGATTTTTCTCAGAAGGTACTTGGGATATTCTTGGAACACCGATTACGGATGGTTATGACACATTTGATTGGATGAAAGCGCAGTCGTGGTCAAATGGGAATATCGGATTAATCGGTTGCTCCTCAACAGCCGAATGGCAAATGGCAGTTGCTTCTCAAAACCACCCTTCTTTGAAAGCGATGGTAGCACAAGGTTTTGGAGCAGGTGTAGGTAGGGTAGGTAAATTTAATGAACAGGGTAATTGGTATAGAGGTGGTGCACAACAAATGTTATTCACTTCTTGGTTGTATGGTACTCAAAACGATCAATTCAAACCCACGTTTCCCAAAAATATCCAACAAAAAGACTTGATTCGCTTACAACGTTTTTATGATATGGGAACAGAAATGCCAAGGGTAGATTGGGCAGTTAGTTTGCAACACCTTCCGGTGAAAGACATCATTAAAAACGTCAATGGGCAAGAGGGTATTTACGAAAATATGATTCAACGTAAACCCAATGATCCTGCATGGTTTAAAGGGGGACTTTATCACGATAATATGCCCCTTGAAGTGCCCGCTTTTTGGTTTGTTTCTTGGTATGATGTGTCTTCTGCGCCCAATATTGCTTTGTTTAATCATGTGCGCAATAACGCCAAAAGTAAAACTGTTGCAGATAATCAATATTTGGTCATAGCACCAGTATTGCATTGTTCATATAAACGAGCAACAGAAAATACC
>JANOYH010000340.1:0-2211 GCA_031428775.1 Bacteroidota bacterium | reverse complement strand
AATCATTGGTGATAATGATAAAGCCCAGTTCACTTGAAAAGATCCAGCCAATTCTAGTAAATAGAACACTATTGTCTTTTCCTTGTTTTTCTCTTCCCATTAAAAAAGTCGGTTCACGATTGATCGAAATTGAACGTAAGTATTCGTCTTGTTCACTATTATCCAATAAGGCTTTAGAAGAAAGATAGGCATTGCTTTTTGCGTTCAAGACAATGACTGAAAGCAACCATTTCCGTTGCATTTTAATATTGAGCAATAAGTAAATTTCTTTTTCTTTTACTATTTTTCCAATGGCATAAAAAGTGATCCTTTTTTCTTTACCAATTAATTTTGCAATGGCGGTATCAGGAACAAATTGTAGAATGGCTTTCAACCCAATTTTAGCCGTATCTGCTAATTTGATAAAGTTACTATCTGCTGCTGTGAAATTGCCTGGAATGATGGGGAACACCGTTAAGAAATCCTTTGCTTTTATTGGGTTCTCTCCTGTTAAGTCGATTTTCTTTTCGCCACAGGCCATCAATAAAACCATGAAAAGATAAAGCAAGCGGTTGTGCATACCATCATTATTTGCATAAAAATAAGTGATTCAAATTAAGTAAGCTAGTAAGTTGTGCTAAACTTCTTGAAAATAGTTAGATTTGTCTAACAATAATTTTCAAGCTGCCCAAAATAAAGCTTTATGGAGATTCAATTTCAACTAAAAGGGAATGAAGAAGGAGTCCATTTGTCAATTATTGCTACATTCTTTATTTGTAAAATACTTTGAAATGAACAATCGTAAGTTGGATAGTGAGCAGTCGCTTAGTGAAGTGCATGAATCAGTAGATACAACGCTTTCAAGGAAAGGCTGGAGAAAGATATTAGCCTACTTAGGTCCCGCTTATTTAGTAAGTGTGGGCTATATGGATCCAGGTAATTGGGCCACCGATTTGCAAGGGGGTGCACAATTTGGATATAGCCTGATTTGGGTCTTGTTGATGAGTAATTTGATGGCATTGCTTTTACAAAGTTTGAGTGCAAGATTAGGGATTGTTCGCAGACGTGATTTGGCACAAGCCAACAGAGAAGTATATCCTCCTTTAGTTAATTTTTGTTTATATGTATTTGCTGAGATAGCGATTGCCGCATGCGACCTAGCAGAAGTATTGGGAATGGCACTAGGCATCTATTTATTAACAGGCTTGCCACTGATTTGGGGAGTATTGATTACGGTCTTGGATACCCTGTTGTTATTGTGGTTGCAGAGATTTGGAATCAGGAAATTGGAAGCATTCATTATAGCATTAGTGGCGGTAATAGGTACTTCCTTTTTAATTGAAATATTTCTGGCAAAACCTGATATGCACGCTGTTGCACAAGGATTTATACCAGGATTTCTTAGTAACAATGCTTTATATATTGCAGTTGGAATCATAGGTGCAACAGTAATGCCACACAATTTATACCTGCATTCGGCATTGGTTCAAACAAGGAAAATAATGCCAGATGCGGGTAGTATAAAAAAAGCATTGAAATACAATTTTATTGATAGTACCATTGCACTCAATGCGGCATTTTTTGTGAACGCGGCCATTTTAATTTTAGCAGCTTCTGTGTTTTTTAGTACCGGCAATACACAGGTGGCAAAGATTGAAGACGCTCATAAATTACTCGCTCCATTGTTGGGTAGTAAATTAGCACCCATTTTGTTTGCTGTGGCTTTAATTGCAGCTGGTCAAAGTAGCACTATTACGGGTACTTTAGCCGGACAAATAGTCATGGAAGGCTATCTAAAACTGCGCATCAACCCTTTGCTAAGGAGGCTCATTACCAGGCTAATTGCAATCACCCCAGCGGTAGTGACCATTTTAATTTATGGCAATGATAAGATTGATTATTTATTGGTATTGAGTCAAGTGATATTGAGTGTACAATTGGGCTTTGCGGTAATTCCTTTGATACATTTCGTGAGCGATAAAAAGACCATGGGAGAGTTTGCCATCAAAACCCACACTAAAATTGCTGCATGGGTTGTAGCAGGCATTCTCGTATTCCTAAATGTGAAAATGGTGGTACAACAATCGATGACCGTATTTGAATCGGATGGTAATTGGATTTGGAAAATATTGATCATACTACTAGCGCTTATTTTTGTTTGGTTGTTTTTGATGATGACTTTTTTGCCGTTTGTTAGAAATAGGAAACTCAAGGATATAGCAAGTATGCACA
>JANOYH010000339.1:0-13067 GCA_031428775.1 Bacteroidota bacterium | reverse complement strand
AGACGAAAATGGCAAAACTCAATTGACGCATTCATTGAATGGTAGTTCATTGGCATTACCTAGAATAGTAGCTTGTTTGTTAGAGAATTTTCAAAAAGAAGACGGCATTTATTTGCCTAAATCTTTGCATCAATATTTTGGTTCTTCTAAAATTTAAAGCCATCACTTCATTTGCCTAATATGATTAAAACTTGGTTTAAACGACTTGCCTATTTATTGCTGTTGGTATTTATTTTATTGAATACCATTGCTGCATTTAATGCCTATTCATTTACCCATTTTTATACGGGAATTCCTCCTGTCAAAAAATTTGCAGAATTGGGTGCAAGAGAAAAAGCATCTACAATATTCTTTGGTACAAAATTCCCCAAAAGCAAGACAGTAGATAGTTTCAACGTTATTCATGAAACAATAAAAATTACTACCATCGATAGTATGCACCTGGAATCTTGGTATGCCAAGGCCGATAGCAATGCCAAAGGAACCATCTTACTTTTTCATGGACATGGCAGTAGCAAGAGTGGTATTATTCGCGAAGCCACAGCCTTTCATCAAATGGGATGGAATGTGTTACTAACAGATTTCAGGGCTCATGGTAATAGTGACGGGTTGGTTTGTACCATTGGTGCCGAAGAATCTAAAGACGTGAAAGCAGTATATGATTATGTGAAAGCATCAGGAGAAAAACATATTGTATTATGGGGCATTTCATTAGGGGCTTCCACCATACTCACAGCCATTGATCACTATGCAATCAAGCCTGAAAAAGTTATTTTAGAAATGCCTTTTGGTACACTAATGAATGCAGTGGAAGGCAGACTGCGCACCATGAATTTGCCTACTCAACCCATGGGTTATTTACTTACTTTTTGGGGTGGTATTGAACAACGTTATTGGGCTTTTGATTTCAAGCCACAAGATTTTGCTACTAAATTAATTTGCCCCGTTTTATTACAATGGGGTGTTAATGACCCTAGAGTTACGGAAGCTGAAACCAATGCCATTTTTAAGAATCTGGCTAGTCATGATAAAATGATGATGAAGTATTTGCAGTCGGGTCACCAGAGTCTTTGCAAAAATGAAAATGAAAAATGGTTGAGCACTGTTGGTTCTTTTTTACATTAATCAAACTCATCGCAGAATGGTAACCGTTGTTCCTATGGGTAATAAACTGAAGAGTTCTTCGATATAATTATTCTTTGTGCTGATGCATCCTTCTGTCCAGTTTTGATACTGGTCAATGGCATAGTCTTCGTGTGGCCAAACCCCATGAATTCCAATTTCGCCTCCTATTTTAGCGTTCGCTGGAATCAAGCCCTGTGCTTTGCGGATATTGAATTTATCAATACTCTCTGCATTAGGGTAGTCGATAGACATAAAGCATTTCCATTTATGCGGGCTCCTTTTTGCCACTATATGAAAAGTTCCTTCGGGTGTTTTTCTATCGCCTTGCATCATTTTATCACCCAGGTCCTTGCTACCAAAAACTACGGGATAGCTACAAATCCATTCTCCAGTTTGACCGTCAAACAGTTGTAATTCGTATTTGCTTTTTGTTATCACAACTAGATAACTATTTTTGTCAGCTTTTTTATTGATCGATTTTTTTGGGAGGATAAAAGAAGTACCCACAAACAATAGTCCTATTAGAGCTACTATGTAGGTACATTTTTTCATTAAGAGGTTTGAAATTTAAACGTAAACTAGTACAAAAGATTGTTAGATATGGGTTAAATTATGGAAAATAGGCTTAAAACCATAAAAAAACGCCTCCTAGAAAAGAGGCGTTTATAACATGAGAAAGAGACTACGCCCTTAAATTTCTACCAGGTGCTAAAACGAATACCAATGCAATAAGGATATTGTTCTACACGGGTAACATCTTTTTGTAGTCGATTTAGACTGTATGATCCATATAACCGAATAGGTCCTAAACCAATTTCACCAATAGTAGCTAGGCGCCACGGCTCGAAGTAGAAGTCGCCATTATATTTTTGTTTACCACGTTCTGCACTGATTTGTTTGTTCCTGCTATCTACCAGATAACCAGCGCTCACGCCAAAGCTAAAATTAAAGCCGTTTCTACGATCTGGTGAAGGATTGATATTGATCATGAGTGGGATGGTAATATAGCTTACATACAATTTATTTTTAGAAAACGACATACTATCGTTGTAAACATAGCTTGAGAATTCTTTGCGATAACTGATTCTTGAATCGTATCTAAAATTATACATTTCATAACCCAAACCATATTTCAAGTTAAGCACGTGTTTTGAAACATTTAGCTTTTGCATGAAGAGCCAGATGTTAACATTACTTGATTTACCTGTATTTAAGAGATAGCTATTAAAATCTACTTTACCGTCTTGGGGGCGAAAAGTTTTAAAGTAATCTCCTTTTTGTGCATAAGCATAATCAGTTTGGTCGCGATAGTTTGTGAAGCCTAAGTCGAATATAAACCAGTTGGTAACTATATTCCTTTTTCTGCGAGGCAGTCTTTCAATTTTCACATTGACGGTATTGTCCCAGTCTTTCCAAACATTATGACTATAATTACTACTTTCAGTACCAGGTTTGTTTTTCTTAACAATAACGAAATTGCCTACTTTAACGGTATCATTACTTGCTGAAACAAGCACTGTTGTTGTGTCTTTTTGTGCAAATCCTGATAGGGCAATCAAGCTGATTGCAATAATCAAAAATGGTTTTTTCATGGTTATTTTTTTTCTATTATTTCAATGTGCGTGGATTAACAACACTTTCGTATTTGTCTTCTTCATCCTTTCCTTTATTCTTAAAAATGCTGGAAGCTTTTCTAAAGAAGCCGCGAAGTTTATCTTTATTTAATTCTAGGCCAGCAACATATAGACTTTTGTTTTCGTCGTCAGTATCTAGTTCTTTTAAAACTGATTGACGAAAAACTGGTTGGTCATTTTCTGCTGCTGAATTATTTGCAACATTGGTTATTTGATTGCTTTGATCGGCATTCGATAATAATCCATTGCTAGTATTTGAAAATGATTCAGTATTATTTTTAGGCATTATTTCTGCATTGCTTTCTAGATCTGTTAATCTTTTAGGTGCTTGCATCATTGCAATTGATTCCTTTTCGCTGATCAGGTTCTCTGTGTTTTTCAACTCATTGTAATGGTTCTTATTGACTATTACAGTTCTAGGGTTAGAGTTAATTTGCGGTTTATTTGCAAGGGCTAGATCTTTTACAGAAGTACTGTTTTCAATGGCTGCATTGTTTAAAGCTGCCGGTTTATTTGGACTAGGTTGAATGGGATTAATTTTTACAACACTGGTATTTATTTCAGTATTTGGAATTAGGTTCCACACAAAAAAGATCATTCCAATCATTGCTGCAGCAACTGCCAAACTTCTCCATCCAATAACAATTGGTTTTCTATCTGCTTTTCTAAATAGCAATTCTTTGTTAGGGAAAATAATATTTTCTACAGGTAAAATGGTTTGTTTCAAAAGTTCTAAACTTTTATTCAGTTCAGGATGTGCTGCAACAAATTGAATGGTTTGTTCTTTACCCTCATTAGAAAGCTCCTCGTCTATAAAGAGCAAAAATTGTTCTTCATAATTAAACTCATTGATAGTATGCTCAGAACTCCTGTATAACAAATGCTTATCAACAAAATGGCCAGTATTTTCAGGTAATAATTTGGTATCCAATAATATTTGTAGTTCCAATTGCAGATCAGTATTTTCTGCAGTAAAGCGATCAACCGCTTGCATTTCTAGAGTAGACAGCTCACCGTCTACATAGAGCAGAAAATAGTTTTCGTAATTGGTTCTATTAATATTCATTTTGTTGCTTACAATTTTATCGTACATTTTCTGGACTCACTAAATAATTACGCAGCACCAATCGGGCCCTGTGTAAGTAGACTTTAACTTGACTGCTATTGAGCCCCATGATTTCACCAATTTCATCATATGAATAGCCCTCATAATCTTTTAACATCACCAGACTTTTCTGTGTTTCATTGAGTCTGTTTAGTGCTTCCATCAAAGTCTGTTTTAATCGTTGGTTGTTGCTTTGATGTTGAGCTCTTCCATCTTCTTTGAATTCATCCTTTAGTTCAATCCTTTTCACTTTTCTGATATGGTCAATCATTTGGTTGTAGGCAACAGTAAAAAGATAGGATTTGGACTTCTCCGTTTCAACCATTTCTCTGTTACGCCACATTTTTTCAAAAGCAGATTGTACAATATCCCTTGCGTCCTCTTCATGTCGGAGGTTTTTTACAATAAATCGAAATACGTTATCGGCATATTGATTTACACAAAGATTGTATTCTTTCTCAGTCATATACAGCTTGTCTATTGAATGGTTGCTTTGATATGATACGTAGTTTGAGGTATTATGTTACAATGCAAAGGAAAAATATTTTGAGAAAGCTTTGCTACCGTTCAGATAATAATACCTGATTGCTAGGAAACCGGCTATTTGCTCATGAATTTGAACAGGTAGACAATTACACCAGCAATGATAATGAATAAAAGGAGGGAGAAGTTAAAGTAGAAACTTCCTTTTCGGGCTATTGATTCCTGTTCCTGCGGGGTATGGGAAAGGTATTCACGGATGGTTTTTTCAAAAGTCTCTTTATCGCCATAAATGGTAAATGCAATCAGATAAATAATGGACAAGATTACCATCATACTAATTCTACCAGCAATTTCGTAGTAGTGCAACTCAAAAAGGGTGTCGTACACAACATCAGCCTGATTGTGCAATTTGAAATAAATAAAATAGCCTCCTAATAGGCTCAATAAATTGCAAATCCATGCAATACCAATACGGTGTACCCCACCAGACTTGGCTTCACGGATACGATTTTGTAACCGCAGATTAAAATAATCCAAACATATTAATGATTTGAATATATTCATACTTTCTTGACTTACATCTAATATACTTAAACAAACGTATATATCAACTACAATGTTGCACACATTTAGATGCAACACAAAAGAAAATAAAAAAAGTCCCAATTATTGGGACTTTTCTATTAATAATCAATCACTTGTTCTTGAATGGTTGCAGGAATTTCCCTCCAGTCATATTGTTGATTCCTCAATTGCGGTTCAAAGCCAGCTTCTTTGATAGCTTCTTGTATGGTTTTATAAGTAAATCTGTGTGGGGCACCTGCTGCGCTAACCACATTTTCTTCAATCATGATGCTGCCAAAATCATTTGCTCCAGCGTGAAAACAAATTTGGGCTGTTTTTTTGCCCACTGTGAGCCAGCTTGCTTGAATATTTTTCACGTTAGGAAGCATAATCCTACTTATGGCAATCATTCTGATGTATTCATCGGGCGTTGTTAGGTTGTGGACCCCTCTAATTTTTGCCAAAAGGGTATCCACGTCCTGAAAAGTCCAAGGAATGAAAGCCAAAAATCCTTTGGCCTCGGCCGGTTTACGGCTTTGAACTTCTCTGATTCTAACAAGGTGGATAAACCTTTCTTCTAAGGTTTCTACATGACCAAACATCATGGTGGCGCTAGTAGTAATATTTAAGTTATGAGCTTGGTGCATGACTTCTAACCACTCATCTGCACCACATTTACCCTTTGAGATGAGTCTACGAACGCGGTCAACCAAAATTTCAGCGCCTGCGCCGGGTAAAGAGTCAAGTCCAGATTCTTTAAGTGCCTTCAAAACATCATAATGACTCATTTTCTCCAGTTTGCTAATATGGGCTACTTCTGGCGGTCCGAGTGAATGCAATTTTAAATGTGGGTATTCCTGTTTAATAGCCCGAAAGGTTTTGGTATAAAAATCCAATCCCAATGCTGGATGATGGCCACCTTGAAGCAGTAATTGATCTCCTCCAAATTTTAGGGTTTCTTCAATCTTTTTGCGATAGGTGGGCATATCCGTGATATAGGCTTCAGCGTGACCGGGAATTCTGTAAAAATTACAGAATTTACAGTTGGCGATACATACATTGGTGGTATTTACGTTACGGTCAATTTGCCAAGATACTTTGCCGTGGGGAACTTGAATTTTGCGTAATTCGTCTGCCACATGCATGAGTTCTGTGAGTGGGGCATTTTCAAATAAGAACATGCCTTCTTCTACGCTCAAGAATTCAAATGCTAGGGCTTTTTGGTATAGTTCAGCTAACTGCATTGTCAAAATTTTATTTGTGGGCAAAGTTAAGGGCTTGTAATGGTACTATTACTTTTTTACCGTTAATGGGTACTATATCCTGTTTATCCATTCATGAAACATTTTAGCATAAAATTGGTTATATTCAATACTATGAAATTTCGAGTGCTCGCATATTTAGTTGGATTGCTTTTTGGAAGCATGCAAGTACTGGCTCAGGAAGAATTTGTACAGTCACCCGCTATCCAACTCTCACAATTTAGGTTTACCCAAATGAGTGGGGGTATTATTTTGGTAAAAGCAAAGCTTGACGATCATTTAGATTCATTAAATTTTGTATTGGATACAGGAAGCGGGGGGATTTCATTGGATTCAGCCACCGCTGCTTTGTTGAAATTGACAACGGTCAAGAGTGATAGAACCATTCGCGGTATTGCAGGGATGAAAACAGTGGATTTTACTTATGATCACACCTTGCATTTCAAAGATCTTGATGTAACACATTTGGATTTTCATATCAATGATTATGAGTTATTGACCAGTGTATACGGAATTAAAATTGATGGTATTATTGGATTTAGTTTTTTGCGTAGGTATATTGTAAAAGTTGACTATGACAATATGTTGATCAGTGTATTTACACCGGGTAGTATCAAATATCCTAGGGGAGGGTTTATGATGCATCCAAATTTTTCCACGCTTCCTATGCAAACTGCAATTGTATATGATGATCGACTCATTCAAAGCAGATTTATATTTGATACTGGTGCTGGACTTTGCTTTTTATTATCGCAAGACTTTGTAGATGACAGTCTAGTATTAAAAAAGGGTAGAAAAATTTATCCAACACAAGCAGAGGGATTGGGTGGCAAAAAATTGATGAGTTTAACGGTCTTAAAAGAAGTTAAAATTGGACCCTATAAATTCAAATCGGTGCCAATACACATCTTTGACGATGAATTCAATGTAACTGCTTATCCTTTACTGGGAGGCATCATTGGGAATGACTTGCTTCGTCGATTTAATTTAATTATTAACTATCCTGAACAAAGTATTTATATCAAACCCAATTCTCATATGAATGATAGTTTTGATTATTCTTATACAGGTTTGGGAATCTATCAATTAGACGGAGAAATAAAAGTCATTGATGTATTAGAAGGCTCTCCGGGCCACAAAGCAGGATTTTTAACTGGAGATATCATATTTGCCATTGAGAATAATTACACAAAAAACATTCAAGTTTATAAAAACCTATTTCAAAATGCCCTTGGTAAAATTCAGGTATTAGTGATTCGAGATAGGATGCCCATTGTACTCACAATGAACGTAAAAGATATCAGAAGGAAAAACTGATTTTAAACAGAATGCACCAATTACTCTTACAAGTACTTAATTTGCAGCTTCTTTATTATTACTATGATTACATTTCAGCGTTTTATTTTGGATAATGGCCTTCGGGTTTTGGTGCATGAAGATTTGTCTACTCCTATGGCTGTGGTCAATGTTTTGTATGATGTGGGTGCTAGAGATGAAAATCCAGCGCAAACAGGGTTTGCACATCTTTTTGAACACTTGATGTTTGGGGGTAGTGTGCATGTGCCCGATTATGATGAACCATTACAAAATGCAGGGGGCGAGAACAATGCTTATACTACCAATGACCTTACCAATTATTATTGTCAGGTTCCGGTGCAGAACATTGAAACGGCTTTTTGGTTAGAGAGCGATAGGATGTTGAGTCTTGCTTTTAGTGAGAAGAGTTTGGAAGTTCAAAGAAAAGTGGTTTGTGAGGAGTATAAGGAACATTATATTAATAAGCCTTATGGCGACCTCTGGCATAAGATGCGTATGTTGGCTTATAGCAAACATCCTTATCAATGGATGACCATTGGTAAAGAGTTGAAACACGTAGAAGACGCTAAGATTGCCGATGTGAAAGCCTTTTTTAAAAAGCATTATAGTCCAGCAAATGCCATATTAGTAGTTGCGGGTCCCATGCCCGTTGCTGAAGTAAAAGCGATGGCTGAGAAGTGGTTTGGTCCCATTCCAATGGGAGAAAAATATGAACGTCAGTTGCCTGAAGAGCCTCTCCAAACAGAAGCACACCGTTTAGAAATTCAAGCCAATGTTCCAGTAGACGCCTTTGTAAAAACTTGGCATATGGACGGGCGATTGGGTACGGGTTATTATGTGGCCGATTTAATTACAGAGATTCTTGGCGGTGGTGGATCCTCTAGGTTATTCCAAGCATTGGTAAAAGAGCAGCAATTGTTTTCGGGAATCGATTGCTATCACTATGGTAGTATTGATCCAGGACTATTTACCATTGAAGGCAAATTAGTAAAAGGTGTGTCTATTGCAAAAGCCGAAGCTGCAGTGATGGAGCAAGTAGCAATCATTTGCAAAGAACTGGTATCGGCACAAGAGTTACAGAAAGTGAAAAATAAAACAGAAAGTGTAATGGCATTTGAAGACATGGGCATCACTAGCAGGGCTGGTAGCCTTGCCTTCTATGAATTATTGGGCGATGCAAATCTGATGAATACAGAATTGGAAAAATATTATGAGGTAACGGAAGAAGAGATCCGCAGTTATTGTCAGCGTTTATTTGCAGAGACCAATAGTAATACCATTTGGTATTTGAGTAAACAGAATTAAGCAAAAGGAGCTTTAACCACTTTCGCTTTTACTAAGGTATTTCTGATATCGATATATATTTCTGAATCAATTGCTGCGTGCGCTATAGATACATAGCCTAGTCCAATTGCTTTTGACAAAGAGGGGGCTTGTGTTCCACTAGTTACTATTCCAATGGTAATACCGGCTGCGTCTTTGATAAGATAATCGTGACGAGGAATGCCACGTTCTAACAACTCAAAACCCACTAATTTTTTGGTAACACCTGTTGCTTTTTGTTTAGCCAGATTTTCGCTGTTGGTGAATTCTTTGGTGAATTTTGTGATCCAACCCAAACCAGCTTCCAAAGGAGATGTGGTATCGTTGATGTCATTTCCGTATAAGCAATAACCCATTTCTAAACGTAGGGTATCACGTGCGGCCAAGCCAATTGGTTTAATTCCAGCATCAGCACCAGCTGCAAAAATGGCGTCCCAAATGATATCGGCAGCACCATTATTGTCTTCAAAATATATTTCTACGCCACCAGCACCGGTATAACCTGTTGCACTGATCAGGACATTTTCTACACCTGCAAAATTGCCTTTTACAAATGTGTAGTATTTGAGGTTCATGATATCAATTGAACATAAAGGTTGTAATATTTTTGTGGCATTAGGCCCTTGTATCGCTAACAAACAAGTTACGTCGCTGATATTGTGCATTTCAACACCCTTGTTATTAAAGCTACTAATCCAATTCCAGTCCTTTTCAATATTGGAAGCATTTACAACAAGCAAATAGGATTTATTATATTCTAGGCAATACACAATTAAATCATCTACAATACCGCCATCATTATTTGGAAGGCAGCTATATTGGGCTTGACCGTCGGTGATTTTGGATGCATCGTTTGAGGTAACACGTTGGATTAAGTCGAGTGCAAGTTCACCTTTCAGGATAAATTCTCCCATATGACTTACGTCAAAAACACCCGCATTTTTACGCACTGCCGCGTGTTCATCGTTGATGCCGCTATAGCTGATGGGCATATGATAACCTGCAAATTCAGCCATTTTGGCTCCTAAGGCAATGTGTTTTTGGGTAAATGCGGTAGACTTCATATGAATCGTTAAATATTAATGCAACTTATAATCCGCGCAAAAATAAGTGAAGCTGATTGGGTATAAAAATAAAAAACGCAAGGAGTAATCCAGGCGTTTTTTATTTTTAATAATTTTGAGTAAAGGGAGAACCTCATCCCGAGATCGGAACGAGGTCCTTTTGTTCCCAACTTCAACCGAGTTTATAAAACCATTTTCATCAATAACAACTTAGGCGATTCCAGCAATTCATCTTGTTGCTCTTCTTTATTGTTAGCGCTAATGTTAAGTGTTGCCGCTTTTTCTAGTGCCACAGCTTTTTTGTATTTGTATTGTGTGGTATCAATGGGTTTGTCCAATTCCTTTTTTAGTTCTTCGGTTTTCTTCTGCATTTTCTCATATTCTTTCTTCAATTCTTCTTTACTCTTTTTGAATTCTTCCACTGCATCAGAAGCACCGTCATTGTCTAGGTCTGAGTTGTCCACTTTATCAATTTTGCGGTTGTCTTTTACTCTTTCCAAACCACCAACGGTCATCACATATTCCACATCAGAATCCCATCCGTAGTAGTCGTTCCATTCTTCATCAGAATCCCAGTCGTTTCTACCGTTATTCAAACTGAAGTGGTTGAGTCGACGTTGCACTTTGCGATCAATCATGATGCGTTTACCTACTGGAACTTCTATACTAATGACTACACCTTGGTTGCGAAATTTGGTGCCACGTTGAACGGAGAAACCTCTGTCTAAAAAGATGGTACTATCTTGTTGGTTGATACCATAATTCATTTCCTTGATATTTCTAAGTGCTGCAGATTCATCACTGCCATTGCTATATTTAGTAGCTTGGATATGGAATAAAGAATCCTTACTTTTTACCAAATGTATGCGCACATTATTAAGGAAGAGGCTATCATCGGTCATGCTGATTAAACCATCCATTTTAAACCAGCGGCCATAAACTTTCACTTTGCTTTCTGGAACAGTAATCATCATTTTACCAGTTGCAGGTTGCATAATAGTATATTCTTGTTTGTCGCGTGCTCTTGCATCAAAATTTTCCGCAATCATGAAAGCCAGTACTGCTGCGGAGATCAGACCCAATACCCACATGCCTGCAAAACTGAATCCGATTGATTTATTGCCAGATTTTACTCCCATGATTCTGCGAACCACCCATGTAGTGAATGCAATAACAGGAACACCTAAGAATAATAATAGGGTAGACCATGCTAGGAAGTTTTGCCAGAATCCTTCTAGGAAGAAATTTTTCAAAGGAAATACACCAACTCCTGCCACTAAGAAAGCTAATAGTGCTACTAGCAATGCGAAGGCAATGATACCTGCAATAAAGAGGAAGAAGGCTTTGAAGATGAATCCAAATATTTTCAAGATCCCAAAGCTGCTTTTTTTGGCTGCGTAGTGTACTTCAGAACTAAAGTGCTGTCCTTTTTCTGTAACGGTTTGTGTAAATTCTTTGCTGAATTCTTGTGCTTTTGCACCTACTTCGCCGCCCCATTTTTCTGCCCTACTTTTAAAGCCTTCAAGGTCTTCTTGAATGGTGTTCTTGATAGTATTTAAGTCTACTTTTTCGCCGCGCATTTCTAATTTTTCAGAAGCGCTTTTGGCTTCTGGAATTACCGCCCAGAGGATTGCGTACACAATAAATAGTGTTCCACCAAAGGAACCGAATACGATACCTGGAAATGGATCACCATCCCACCAAAACGAGTGGCGGAAGATAGAAGAAAAGATTCCGGTAACTAAGGGTAAAACGAATATTAATCTTGGGATCCAAACAGCTATATCAAAGTAAGCCGAGATACCACTTGCTACACCAGCGATTACTTTTTCGTCGGGATTGCGATAGAGTCTTTTTGTTGAGACTGTATTTGCGAGTGGTTTAGAGGGTAGTATAACCCAAAGTATAATATAGAGTAAAACTCCTGTTCCGGCACCAAAGGCGATGAGCGCAAAAACCAATCTTACAATAGTTGGATCAACGCGCAAGTAATTTGCTACGCCGCCGCAAACACCACCCAATAATTTATCATTATCATCGCGATACAATCTTCCGCGGGGTGCTTCTGTAAAGTTGTAGCTGCTACTAGATTGTTTGCTTTCACCGCCCAGTTGTGATTTTACGTTGGCTTCTTCGCTTTCAAAATCTTCTGGTCGGCCCATACTAGCGATGATACCATTTACCACATCATCTGTAATACATGTATTTCCTTTTTTCAGGCTCTCACCAAAGAGTTCGGCAATGCGTCCTTCGATATCATTGATGATTTCGTCGCGGCCTTCCTCATTGGCAAAGAATTTTCGTAAACTGTCCACATACTGTTTCAGCATGTCATAGGCAGATTCCTCAATGGGTATAACCCTGCCTTGGAAGTTTATATTAATTACCTTTTTCATTGTAGTTGTTTTGTGTGGTTAAGGTTGGGGTTGGGTTTCTTCGTCGGTGGTAATAGCTTCGCCCTGTGGTTGGGTCAGGGTGTGCACAGCATCCGCTAGTTCATTCCAGGTTCTTTCCAGTTCCCCGTAGAACTCAAGACCAAGATCGGTCATGACGAAATACTTGCGTGGTGGTCCGCTATTACTTTCCACCCAACGGTAAGTTAAAAGTCCCGCGTTTTTCAATCGCGTTAGCAAAGGATAGAGTGTGCCTTCCAAAATGTGCAGGTTGGCTGCTTTCATTCTATCAACCAGGTCACTGGGATACACTTCCCCCTGGCGGATAATAGATAGAATGCAAAACTCCAAAACGCCCTTTCGCATCTGACTCTGTGTGTTCTGAATGTCCATAGCCGGAGTTTTTATGGTCGGACCCGGTTTATTCGGGGGAGACCTTGTTATGAATACAAAGACTTAATACTAGTTTCTGTGATCCTTATTTTTTGATAATCCTTAATTAGGAAACCAAAAATCTTCTGGTGTTTCTTGGGCGGGCCATGCGTTGGATATTCCAAAGGTCGGCGCTGCTTAAGATTTGTTGATGGTTTGCTTGGTTGCTGTTAGGAGCCAAGGTTTCATTTACTTGCTGAGTTATTTCAGAAATAGTTGCTTTAGAAAGGGTGTTTAGCAGTTGTTCGTTTTGAGTTTTCATGACTTTTATTTTAAAGTTTTTTATGATTGTTTTATGGTTTGTCTTGGTTGTTTCCCTTTGACAGAGCAAAGATGCAACTTTATTTGGTACTATGCAACACATA
>JANOYH010000338.1:0-36369 GCA_031428775.1 Bacteroidota bacterium | reverse complement strand
TGATCATACCAAATAGCAACATATGCATTTGTTCCAGCAGCAAAACTGGCCAAGCTGGTTGATCCTAATCCACCAGATACATAGGTTACAATACTTGAATTGCTTATGACATTATTAGCATCAAAAGCTACATCAGCTACTGCATTATCAGAAGCTCTCCTAATCTGAATTGCTGGGCCGCTATAAGAAGTACTCAGTTTTCTAGTAGCATACGCCACTGCACCTGGAGTGGCGGATGTTAATCCCACTAGGTCTAAAACATTTTGTGCTTGCAGGGAATTATTGGCTAGAAAAAAGCTAAAAATACATACCAATAGAAGGCAATACTTGCGTAATACTTGACTCATAATGCAGGGTTTGGGGTGTTACTTGTACGAAAAATAGAATCTTAGCTTTTGTAATTAAGAAAAAAAAGATTTAATCCCCTTTACAGTAGATGAGTAGTGCTTTTTAGTAGACCTGAAAAAAACAATGCACTTTTTTTTAAGTTTGACTACATTTATTCAGATTTGCAAATAGCTATATATCAAACACTTATTATAAAAATTTCGAATGACCTATACTTGTATCATTGTTGAGGACAATATACTGGAACGCGATTTTTTGGCCATGAAAGTGAACAAAATTGAATGCCTTCAGTTAAAAGCCTCTTTTGCTGACGGTTTAGCAGCACTCACTTTTATTAAGCAGGAAAACATTGACATCGTTTTTTCAGACATTGATATGCCCAATCTATCTGGACTAGCCTTATTAAAAAGTCTCAAAAATCCACCCGTTTTCATTTTTACCTCTTCACACCCTGAACACGCAGCAGAAAGTTTTGATCTTGACGTGATTGACTATATTGTAAAGCCCGTGAAAATGGAAAGGCTGATTAAAGCAGTGGATAAGGCTACAGATTATTTACAAACGCGACAAAACCAATCATCCGATTCAAACAATAGTAGCGGATCACAAGTAACGTCTAGATTGGTCAGGACTATTGGAGCAGAGGATTATTTTTTCATCAAAGAAAACAATGCCCATCTCAAACTCAATATGGGCGAAGTGCTTTATATAGAAAGTCTGGGTGATTTTTCTAAAATCACCTTGATCTCCAATAAAACGCATTTGGTCTTGGTGAGCTTAAAAAACATAGAAAAGCAATTGCCTGCTCATATTTTTATGCGGGTGCACAAACAATATATCATCAACTTGTTGCATATCAAAACCATTGCTGCGCTTGAAATCAAGCTCACAAACAATATGCAAATTCCCCTCAGTCCAACTTACAAACAGTTGTTACAAGAAAATCTGGTCAACAAAAAATCACTCACTAGGTTTATTGAATAGTTGAAAAAGGGGACTCGCTACATTGAGTTATTTCAAATGATGATGTGATCACATCATTGAATTGTTCTTTCAAGGAATTGCTACTTTTACAGTATTTGAATACCTACCCTGGCGCGTCACTGATTTTTTTTCTGCGGATACGCGATAATAATAGGTCTTGCCAGAATTTAGTCCCACAACTGAAATAGTTTGCGCACTCACTGGCATAGATCGATAGCCTGACACAAAAGAACTGAACTGAGGATTTTCTGATAGATCAAACAAGTATTCATCTACTTCACCTAAAATGGGCTTTGAAAAATTTGCAGTGAAAGCTCCTTGACGTACCTCCGTTGCTTCCAATCCTTTCGGCAACATCATTGCAAAGCTTTCTACCCAATTAGATTCTTTCCCTGATAATGGTTGAAAATTCACGAGTGTTCCATTATATCCATTGCCACTTATGTCTACAAGTGTAGTCTGTAGACCATTTTCTTCCCCTGCCATACCACTATTAAAATTATAATAGGCAACAAGGCCGGGTGTGGTGATGGGAATTACATTGTATTGATCATTTTCAATTTCGCCCGACCTATCCGTATTAAATATGCGCATTTCATCCATTGAAAAATTCATCCTTTCGTCAAAACCTAAGACCAACGCATTTTTACCATGACTCAATGGAAACCCTGTTTTTACTGATTGCTCCAGTTTTCCGTTTACAAATAATTTCATAGAATCGGATCTAAAAACAGCCGCTATAAAATACCATTTGCCTAGTGTAAAGGTGTCTTGTTGAAAAGCAAATTTTTGTCCCTCATATTTTCCATTTCCAGAACAAATGGCAGCGGTAAATCTATTGAGACTATCAATGCCAATTGAATAACTATCATCATACATGTATTGATTATTTCTTTTCAAGATGATTCTGGCAAATCCTGCTACATGGCTTCGAATATTTACCCATGCTTCTGCGGTTACTACTGGCGTTTTAAACCCTTCTGCATCTGGAATAATCACCCTATCGTCAAAACCATCAAAACTCAATGCATTTCCAGGTTCCGATACCACCGTTAAACTGAGGTTGTCTGTGCTTCTTCCCTCTTTATTATATGCAGCAATCGTGTATTGCTTATTAATGTTAATTTCAGTAGGCTTCCCGCTAAAAACGCCTGTATGATAATCAAATTGAATACCTGCTGGTAATAATTCCGGGACTATTGAATAACCATTGGTTTCAATTTTTCTGATCCTATTATTCAAATAATCAGTTACAAATAATTTTCCTGTGCTGTCCATTGCCAATCCATTCGGAAAATAAAACCCAGCCAATGAACCAGATTCATTATCCAAAAAACCTGGCACACCTGAACCAGCAATACTACTTACTTCTCCTGATGTTGTTATTTTTCTAATTTTTTGATTAGCTGCATCTGCTACAAATAAATTTCCTTCTTGATCAATTGCAATTCCTCTTGGATGATTAAACCTAGCAAGCATACCCAATTGATTATCGGATGAGCCCGCAAGTCCCGATCCTACAAATGTATTCACCACACCCTCCTTATTTATCTTTCTGATTTTGTGATTCAATTGATCTACCACAAATAAGTTTTCATGTTGATCCATCACTATTCCATTGGGCTGATTGAAAGATGCTTTTTTGCCATTAAGATGGTCTTGCGATCCTGCCATACCAGTTCCTGCAATGGTTGATACATTTCCGGCAGGGCTGATTTTTCGAATGGCATGATTGCCTTCGTCTACCACAAAAAGATTCCCTGACTTGTCAATTGTTAGGTCAACCGGAAAAGAAAAACTAGCAGCCATGGCATTATTGGCATCAGCAAATCCTGCATGTCCATTACCAGCATAAGTGCTCACTGAACCCGTTGCGCTGATTTTTCTAATTTGATGATTGTAGGTATCCGCAACAAACAAATTTCCATACATGTCTATTACTATACCGGCGGGACCATGAAAACTAGCCATCCTGCCATTGCTATTGTTTTCCTTTCCTTCTATACCAGATCCTGCAAACAAACTGACAAGGGCATCAGGACTAATTTTTCTGATACAATTATTCCCTTCATCACTTACATAGAGATTGCCTTTTTTGTCGATGGCAATTTTAGAGGGATGCTGAAAACTTGCTGCTATCCCAATCCCCTCTTTCATTCCTATTTGATCATTACCCGCAAAACTATTGGTACTGCCATAGCGTTCGGCTGGAATTATTCCGCCTTTATTTTTTGCAGCAAATGGAATAAACGATGAGTCTTTGGTTAATAGTTTTTGTCCCCCATAACTAATCAAAGGCGCTTGCGCATCTACTTTTGTTTGCAGTAACAATACCATTGTGAATACCCTAAGTAGCAAATATTTTGTCCAATAACCCATCTTCTTAAAATCTAACTCTATTGTTGAATTCAATTATATTCCTTTTTGTAAAATCAAATCAAAACAAGTGCCCCTACCTGTTGGATTTTGATAAGCAATCATTTTCCCTTTCATCAAATAGACAAATGTTTTACACAACAAAAGTCCAAGTCCTGTTCCTCTTTCTTGCTCTGTGCCTAGTGTACTTTCTAGAGGTGATTTAGCAGGAGCATTAAAGCGATTCATTTTATTGCTGTCCATTCCAATTCCATTATCTGCTAGGGTAAGGACCAACTCTTGCTTGTCTTCCATACAAGTTAATCGTATACTGCCACCCTTCAATGTATATTTTAACGCATTACTCAAGAGGTTTCTGATAATCAAATCAACCATATTTTTATCTGCATTTACTATCAAACCGGTTGTTAATTCATTTTTGATACTAATATCTTTTGCTGCTGCTCGTTCTCTGAAAGATGCAATAATTTCTTGTGAAAATATGCCAATGTCAATAGGTTTGATCTCTGTCTTAAATCCATGCATTTGACTGGCAGCCCATGAGAGCATATTATTCATCATGGATGATGTATGATGTAAGGTGGTAGAAATTTGATTGAGGTAAAGTCCTAATTTCTCATTACTGATATCTCCCTCATTAATTAACTCAGTAAAAGCAAGTAAGCTATTAACGGGTGCGCGCATATCATGACTAACCACACTCAATAAAGTATCTTTTACTAAACTGATCTCTGCTAATTCTGCGTGCTGTATAGATATGATGGCATTTAATTTTTTTGTTTTTCGCTCATTGTATACAGTGAAAGCCGCAAACAAGACTACTATTGTAATCATAATTGTTAAAGAAAGATTCCATTTTCTATTGCTGGCAATGACCGACTGTTGCGCATTAATTTGTCGGTCTTTTACAATCGCATTCATTTTAGCTTGCATCTTGTTTTTTTGAAACTCCTGCTCCGCCATTCTCTTTTCTTGTATTAATTCTCCTTGCTTTTTTTGAAAACGAAGTTCCAATAATTGTTTTTCTTGTTCTGCTAGTGCTAATTTTTGTTGATCATATAGCGCCTTTTGTTTTTCTTGTTCTGCTAATAATAATTGCTGTTGCCTCGACAAGAGTTTGATTTGCTGCAATTGCACATTTGTATTCTGGCCATAAACTGGCATGAACGAAGTGAAGCAAACAACCAATACAAAAAATATTCTATACATCATCTTTAGGCCTAAGTCTGACTGTTATAACCAACGAAAAGTACAAAAGTTTAAAGATAAATGAATGATAAGAATTTGAAAATTCCAATTATATTCAAGCAATGAAATTTCTAGTCTTACTTATTAGTATTTTTCTGTTTGGTTGCAATACCCATAAGTTGCTAGTGCAAAGGCCTGTAACTACTATTACAGGTACTGCATTTTATTCAACCGCTGTTGCTTTCAACTGGCAACAAAGAGATTCATTTGCAATTGCTGCAATACTAGAAGGTAATATGCCCTTATTCAACAAAAAATTTGTTCCAATACATACAAGCATCATTGGACCAGACCAAAAAATCATACATGCTACTTACTTTGTTTCGCCCGACTATCTATCCATCGGTACCAATGAAGATTGGGCGCGAATTCCACTTACGCCCATTGCAGCACAACGCATAGCCGATAGCCTTAACTGCTTTTTGCCCACCAAAAAAATGGTAGACGAAATTTATGTTCAAAGCAACGTAAAACTTGCTCCTGTTCCTATGTATGCTTTTAGAGATAGTACCATAACCATGTGGCAACATCATTTGATCATAGAGGGACAAAGAAAAAACCAAAAGGGATTAATAGCAGGAATTAAAAAAGATGTGGTGCTCAGCAATATTGTTAGTAAACACGCCAAACCCAACAGAGAAGCCATCTATGGTTGGCACCTATTAAATGGTAAAGCCATTCAACCACTTTATGCTGGCCATATTAATTGGTATGTAGATTATAGCCATGGTATTCGTCTAGTGATGAACCACATAATTGTTGATGGCAAAAAGATGGACTACAAAAAAGTGCTCCTAGACCCAAGCCTAAGAGCACTGTTAACGGATGAATTAGATCCAATGATTCGGTATTAAATTTTATAATACTGCTCCCATCCTTTACGTGGAGGCAAGCCTACTAGCATTTCATTCGCCATTTTGTTATTGGTAATTTTCTTGGTTTTTCTATCAAACTTCAAAGTAGTATTCAAGTGCTGTGCTAGAACGCCTAAACAAAATACTTGACTCAATGGACCAGCTATTGCAAATGGTGAACGTGTTTCCTCTTCTCCTTTACATGCTTTTAAAAAGTTGGCGTAGTGGTTACTCGGACTAACCGGTACCACAGGCAATCTACCAGCCATTTCTTTTGCCTTCTCTGCAGGAATAATGGAAAGGGTTGTTCCGTGCGACCCGCCTTTAAATGTTAGGTCCTTCCCGTAAATAATTTTTCCCGGATTCAATTTAGCTGCCTGCACTTTGGCATTCCCTGCTGGAGGAATATTTGCATCCAATACAGTATTGGTATACCCAACTGGCAATGGTGGTTGATTGTCCACCCCATCATACCAAGTAATATCACAGGCGGGCATTTTGCCTCTCTCTGGAAATTTGAACAATATGGTAGAGGATGTTGGGTAGAAGAAATCATTGTGTCCAGAGGCTTTCAACATAGAAATCTCTGTGGGCAATCCAAGATCCAAGAACTGATGTGCCGTATCAATGATATGCGCACCCCAATCGCCCAAAGCTCCCATACCAAAATCGTACCAGCAACGCCACTGACCATTGATATAGTCTTTATTGTATTCATGCATTTGTGTCACACCATGCCAGGTATTCCAATCCAATGTAGAAGGAATGGGTTCTCCCGCAGGCAATTTTTTGATATTGGTATCCCATCCATGCCAGCGACGAGGATTATTCATGTGTGCAGTGATAGCCGTTACGTCTTTGATAATGCCAGCTTCAGTCCAGGCTTTAAATTGAAAATAATTTCCATCAGAGTGTCCTTGATTACCCATCTGCGTAACACACTTGCTGTGCTTCTTTGCAGCAGCCATCATCAACTCTACTTCTTGAAAAGTTCTTGCCATGGGCTTCTCTACATACACGTGTTTGTCTAAAGCAAGTGCCATCATAGTGATCGCAAAATGCGAATGATCAGGCACTCCTATAGCAACCGCTTCTATCTGGCTACCCATCTTTTCAAACATGGTTCTAAAATCTTGAAAGCGCGGTACATCAGGAAACATTTTTAGTACTTCCAATGTTTGTGGCCCACCCATATCCACATCACAAAAAGCCACAAAATTTGCCAGTCCCGTTTTTGCAAACGACAGTACATCAGATCCTCCCTGATTGCCAATGCCAATACATGCAAGGTTCACTTTTGCGCCAGCTCTTTGTGCAAATCCATTATTCCATATTGCAGGAAATGCTGTTGCTGTAGAAAGTAACGCCGCATTTTTTAAAAATGACCGACGCGATTTGTCGTTTTGTTTCATATGAAAGCAATTTTTGAGAATACTAATATACAAATTTTTGAAACCTCCTTAATGAATCCTTTTCTTCCACTGTGCATATTCAATGGTTACTTGCTGTAGTTCCGACTTCAATTGTTGAAACATTTTTAACTGTTGTGAAGTAGGTGCAAAATCTGCTCCATAAGTCTGACTTTCTTTTGAGATAGCAAGCATCTTTTCCGTGATACGAGCGGGATTGCGGAAATCGTCCCACCTGGCACCCGTCTGATTTACATCGAATAATTTGCTTTCAATATTAAACAGTTTTCTTTCCGCCACTATATCGTTTTCGTAATTTGTTTTTAATAACGCCGCTCTTTCTATTTCAATGGCTGCAATTAATTTCAAACTTTTATTAATCTGTTGATGCAGTTCTTTTCCGAAAGCATATTGAGCATTGATATCTGCAATAGTTGATCTTGCATTGGGGTCTTGTAGCACTTTTAAATTTTGCAATAATGTTTGACCTCCTACTTTCAAAATCACTTGATAAATTCCAATAGGAACGCGAATAGCTTCTAAGCCCGGACCAATATCCAAATCGGGCACATACATATACCTACTACCCGTTGAATCCAGTTTTACAAAATCTCTACCCAGAGGTTTGGTTTTTAACTGTGGCATTTTTAGGTCTTCGTGTGCTAAATTCCACCACACGCGATTAATCCCTTTTTGATTAGTTCCAGTAATGGCTTTAATGGTATCGCCCTTTGAGCTCAATACATAAATCATCGGACTTGTTTTCATTGTATCAGCCAAAAAATAATTGATGCTTGCACCATAGGGCGGGTTCTCACCGGTTGACATAGAACCCCCCTCTGTATGGATCCCAGACACCATATTAAATCGATACGCATTTCGTAAAGGATACAAATTGTTCTTGTTTTTTACGAGGTCTTTACTCCACTCTCGTATTGGAGTGATATCATCTAATATATAAAGCCCCCTCCCATAAGTAGAGACCACTAAGTCGCGGAAATTTTTCTGTATGGCGATATGTGAAACTGGTGCTGGTGGCAGATTGTTTTTTAACTGTATCCACTCTGCACCATCCGTTGCTGTCATATATAAAGCATTGTCTGTGGCAGCAAACAACAATCCTTTTTGTGCGGGATCTTCTTTGATAAAATGCACAAAAGCACTGTTTGACGCAGGAATATTTTTCCCAATCTCTTGCCAGTGTTTACCAAAATCAGTAGTCTTATAAATATAGGGCTTGAAATTTCCCAGTTGTTGAAAATGCACGCTTACATAAGCCGCTCCCGCATCAAAATTAGATGCGTCAATATTACTAATGGTTCCCCATGCTGGTAGGTTGGGAAGGTTGGCAGTGAGGTTGGTCCAACTACCCCCATCATTCATTGTTAATTGAATTTGCCCGTCATTGGTCCCAACCCAAATCATTCCTTTTTTCAGGGGCGATTCTGTGATTGCAAAAAGCGTACATCCGTCAAATGTCATCAAGTTATCCGATACAATACCGCCAGATTTTTGTTGATGCGATTTATCGTTTGTGGTTAAATCAGGACTGATGATTTTCCAACTCTTTCCACCATCAATCGTTTTGTGTACATACTGACTTCCCACATACACAGCTCCTCTTTCGTGCTTGGATAATGTCATCGGAAAATTCCAGTGCCAACGGTATTTCATATCAGCAGGAGCCCAGCCATAACCCGCATCTGGCCAAGGACGTACGTCATGAGACAATCCTGTTCTTACATCTGTTACGTCTAACCCACCATCATAGCACCCACTCCAAATAATATTGTTATCAAAAGGATCGGGTTGCGCAAAACCACTTTCACATCCACCTACTGAACCCCATAATCCCAATGGAATTGATCCTTGCATGCTAATGGCTGCAGTACGATACGAATAACCATCTTGTCTATTTCCCATCACATGATAAGGCACCATATCATCAACGGCTACATGATACATTTGAGCAATGGGTAGATTGATATTATTCCAAGTCTTGCCCCCATTAAAACTCATATTCATACAACCATCGTGCGCCACCATAATCCGATTAGCATCTTTTGGGTCAAACCAAATATCGTGGTTATCTCCACCTGGATTGTAGTTGCCATTACCATTAAATGTTTTACCTCCATCTGTAGATTCCATGATGGTTACACTAATGGTATAGAGTTTATTTTCATCTTGCGATGATACCCGCAGTCGGGTATAATAAGGGGCACGTTGTGCCAAAGAATGATTCTGTAGAAGTAGCTTCCATGAGTCGCCTCCATCTATAGATTTATACAATCCTGGTGCTTTATCTTCTACCAATGCATATATGGTATTCGGATTACTTGCAGCAATATCAATTGACGTTTTTCCAACAGGATGTTTGGCACCACCAGGCAATCCATTATTCATTTGATGCCAGGTTTTTCCCCCATCGGTAGTTTTATAAAAACCGCTACCCGATCCGCCACTATTGAGGTTCCAAGTTTTAATGTCAACCTGCCACATAGCAGCTACTAGGTTATCTGGATTTTTGGGGTTGATAGATAAATCACTACAGCCCGTATTTTCATCCACAAATAAAATGCGCTTCCAACTAATTCCACCATCGATGGTTTTATAGACACCTCTTTCTTGTTGCGGACCGTGGGCATGGCCTAATGCGGCTACGTAAACAGTGTTGCTATCAGTTGGACTAACTATCACCCTACTTATCCGCACGGTTTCTTTCAAACCCATGTTTTTCCAAGTCTTACCCGCATCGGTTGATTTGTACACACCGTTGCCACTTGGGTGAGCTGGGCGAATTAAAAATGTTTCGCCAGTTCCCGCCCAAACATGTTTGGGATTTGTTTCAGAAACGGCAAGTGCGCCGATAGCTGCATTGTCCATTTCATCAAAAATGGGCTTCCAGTGAATTCCCGCATCTTCTGTTTTAAAAATTCCGCCAGAAGCTGCACCTACATAAGATACCATGGGATTTCCAGGTTCACCTGTTACAGCAATAGCCCTGTTTCCATCCGGACCAATAAAACGAAACCGCAATGCTGAAAACGGATTTGCCTTGCTTGGCATTAACCCATTTTGCGCAGAAACCTGTGTTGCCTGCAACAATAGGGTGGTAGAAAAAACAATCAAAAATATTTTATGCATAAAATTTAGCTTAGAAAACTAATATAACACATGTTTAGTTACTATAGAAAAAGCAACTTAAATTGTTGTATCTTTTTGCCTAACTATTTCTATCTATTAATGATTAAATATTGCCAATTGAAAAATACCCTTTTAGCCTGTTGTTGTTTTTTTACAACAATCGCGTTTGCACAAAACAATGACAATTTGAAAAGTAAAGACATCAATTATTTGTCGTCTGGGGGCAAACTAAAACCACTTCAGGCTATAATGGATATTAGACACTATACAATTGTGTTGGATGTAGACATAGACAAAAAAAGCATTCTAGGATATACAGAAATAAGTTTGGTACTGGCTAAGCAGACCGACACTTTATTACTCGATTTGGTACATTTATACGCAGTTACAAAAGTAACCGTCAACAACAAAGCCGTTCTGTTTGAACAGAAAGACGATAAAATATTTATCACTTCAACCAGCCCCTTTCTTCAAGGCAAACAACTGGTAAAAATTGAATACGGTGGTGAGCCACCCATAGCAACTAGGCCTCCGTGGAATGGAGGATTTACCTTTACTAAAGACAGGTCAGGCAATCCATGGGTAGCTATCAACTGTCAGAAAGAAGGGGGAAGAATTTATTTCCCTTGCAAGGACCATCCCAGTGATGAACCCAACGAAGGGGTTGATATGATTATCACAGTGCCCGAAAATTTAGTAGTAAGTGGACCGGGATTGTTACAAAAAACAACAAAGTCTAAGAACAAAAAGACCTACCACTGGAAAACAAATTATACCATCAGTAACTATTGTATTCTTTTCAATATTGGAAAATTTCAGGTGGCTAGCAAAGACTATACCACCATCAATGGCAACAAAGTGCCGGTGCAGTTTTATGTATTAGAAGAAGATTCATCACAGGCCGCTAAAATCATTGAACTCAAAATCAGGGATAGTAAAATCTTAGAAAAATATTTTGGCGAGTACCCCTGGGTGAAAGAAAAAATTGGTATTTGCGCCGTTCCTAATTCAGGCATGGAACACCAAACCAATATCACATTTCAAAATAAATTCGAGTATACAAAAATCGGAGAGAGCGACTATTCTGCCAACCTCTATCATGAATATGCCCACGAATGGTGGGCTAACAAAGTGACCAATAAAGACTGGGCACACCTTTGGATTCAGGAAGGTATTGCTACTTATGCAGAAGCTTTGATACATTTAGATTTAGGTGGACAAGACGCCTATGATAAAATCATCGACGGCCATAAAAGGTCGGTTCGTTTTAGAAAGCCCATGGTTGGTGGCGAAGAACTTTCGGAAGATGAGACTTACGCTGGATCTGACATTTATACAAAGGGTTCTTTCTTTATGCATAGCCTTCGTTATGTGATTGGTGACGAAATATTTTTTCCCACTCTCAAAAAACTGGCCACTGATCCACAGTATACCTACGATAATATGGTAACTACTACTGATGTAGAGCAACTATTCAGCAAAGCAGCCAATCTTAACCTAAAGCCTTTCTTTGATTTTTATTGTAGAACAACAGACGTGTTGGATATTGTTATCAAACAAGTGGGCTATCAGAAATACAGCATTAAACTAAACAATAGTTTTATGAAGCTGCCATTCGACATCACCGCTTCTGACGGTACTACTAAAATGTTTATTGACAAAGAAGGTATTACAGTCAATAGCAAAACACCCCCACAAGTTGATAACAAAGGATTTTATTTGAAAAAAGTACAAAGCTTGTAATGAAAAAAAACATCGGACTACTCTTATTTCTAACTTGCTTTTTTTGCAAGTCTCTTTTTGCAGATACCTATCCGCGTAATTATGCCATAGACGTTATACATTATCGATTTGAGGTTTCACTTTTTGATAGCACTAACGAAATTATTGGAAGGTCGTCTATCAGTATCCAATTCAAGAAAGGAAATATTAAACAGTTTCGACTCGACTTAATAAATCAAACAGCAGAAAGAAAGGGCAAGGGGATGATGGTACAATCCATTACTTCAAATAATCAAATACTGAAGTATGCTCACTCAAATGATTCATTGGTGATTCAATTGGCAAAACCCTCCACCGTTGATACCGTTATCACATTTGATATTCAGTATAAGGGTATACCGGAAGAGGGACTTAGAACTATTGCAAATAAGTATGGCGACAGAACTTTCTTCAGCGAAAACTGGCCCAACAAAACTAGGCACTGGCTACCTTCTATTGACCATCCCTATGATAAAGCTACCAGCGAATTCATGGTGAAAGCGCCTTCAAAATATCAAGTGGTATCAAATGGTTTATTACAAGAAGAATCTATACTTGGCAACAATACCAAACTTACACACTGGAAACAATCGGTTCCTGTTTCTTGTTGGTTATTTGTATTGGGTGTTGCAGAATTTGCCGTACAACAAGTTGATCAATTTGATGGCAAAGCAATACAAAGCTGGGTTTACCCACAAGACCGTGAAGCAGGGTTTGCAGATTTTGCAGAACCCACAAAACATGTATTGGAATTTTATAGTGAATATGTGGGTCCTTTTGCCTATGAAAAACTAGCCAATATTCAATCTACCGTGTCAGGTGGTGGTATGGAAACTTCGTCTGCTATTTTTTATGCGGAGAAATTAATTACTGGGAAAAAAGAAGTACGATTAAGAAATGTGGTCATACACGAAATAGCGCACCAATGGTTTGGGAACGCTGTTACAGAATCAACCTGGGATGATGCATGGCTGAGCGAAGGGCTGACTACTTTTTTTACCCTCCTTTTTATTGAACACGCATACGGACATGATGAATACGTTGCAGGTTTAAAAAATGCAAAAAAGTCTGTGTACGATTTTATAAAAAAAGATTCGAGCTTTAGTATTATCAGTAATCGTTCTGCGGAAACAGGTGCGGTTACGAGCGGACTAACCTACCAAAAAGGCGCTTGGACCATGCACATGTTAAGAGAGAAAATGGGACATGATCTATTCAGAAAAGGCATTCAAGCGTATTACAAAAAATACTATAATGCCAATGCCACTACCAATGATTTTATTGCAGAAATGGAAATCGTTTCCAAGCAAAACTTGAAACCTTTTTTTAACCAATGGTTGAATAAGCCTGACAATTTAAAATTAAGTTGGACCTGGGATTATGATGCTGAAACAAAACAAATTTTAATTAGTGTACAACAAAAACAATCATCCGGTTTTATTTTTGATGTGCCTATAGAGTTTGAAATCAGTAAAAATGGGGTTGTTGAAAAACAATTAATCAAACAACAATTAAATAGCACCCAATCCGTTTTCAAAATTCCGTCTGCAACAAAACCAGCTTTTGTTTCCCTTGATCCAAGAACTGTTTTACTGTTTGATTTAATTAATTAATCATCGGAATTGTGTTAGTTGATTTGGTTGTTAATAAACAAATGATCATTGCAGGGATTGGTATTTAAACCCTGACATATTAAAGTAATGACATCGGGTCTATCTTTAAGAAGTCTTGCCATGTTAATCCGCTATTATCAATCAATACCATTTTAGTTGGTTGGTATTTTTTATGGAAAGCCGCCATGCCTTTTGTGGAAGACGCAATACTGCTTTTTACTTCAATTGCCATTAGTTGATGGTTCCTTTCTACCACAAAATCAACTTCGTCATTTCCCTCTCTCCAATAATTAACAGTAAAAGATTTATTTTGGGAATGATTCAATAAATGAGCACCAATGGCAGATTCTACTATGCGCCCCCATTCTTTTGGTTGCTGTTGAATCTGAGCAAAGGTTTCATTCCTTTGACTACTCATCAACGCATTATTATGTACTTGAAATTTTGGAATGGATGCCCGCTTCCTGATGATTGTGCCAGCATATTTTTCTATCCCACATAGCATCCCTGCTGTATCTAACAAATTCAAATAGTGCGTAAGCGTTGTTGTATTACCAGCGTCTTGCAATTGCCCTAATATTTTAGTGAAGGAAACAATCTGGCCAGAATACAAAGAACCCAATTCAAATAGTTTTTTCATTAAGGCCGGCTTGTCAATCCGAGTAGTCATCATGATGTCTTTAGAAACACTTGTTTCTATGAGTGAAGAAAGTACATAGTTTTTCCAGCGGGCTTCATCCTGAATTAAAGGTGCTGATCCTGGATATCCACCAAACCAAGCATATTGTTCAGGTGTCCAACCAAATGCTGTTTGCATTTCATTGAGCGACCAATGCCCCATATAAATTGATTCAAATCTACCCGCCAAAGATTCGGTCAGTCCTTTTTGAAGCATCATTCTGGACGAACCTAATAGGATAATACTGATGGACATTTCATTTTTTGTGTCCTCGTCCCATAGCGCCTTAACCGTTTCACTCCAATTGTCAATTTTATGTATTTCATCTATGACTAAAAGAAATCTTCCATTGCCGGCATCCTTAAATTTTATTCTAGCAATCTCCCATTGTTGTCTTAACCAAACAATATCTGATGCAGCAATCGCATCGGCCGATGTAAATAAATGAGGGATACTGATTTTTTGTAAAAGCTGTAGCACAAGAGTGGTTTTACCTACCTGCCTAGGGCCTTGTATTACTTGAATAAATCTTTTAGGCTCATTCAATCTGTTTATAAGTGTCTGTAAATGAACCCTTTCAATCATTTTATATATTTTACTCAGTGTTTTGAGTAAAATTACTCAATGTTTTGAGTAATTCAAAGGAATTGACTAAATTAGAAGTATTGCTTACAAAATTTCATAGCAAATTCGAAAATAGATCCAATAATATACGAAAAATCAACAGCTCCCTGATACAGGATTCATGCCTTAGAGCTTGAATATTTATGATGCGGCTACAAATGTTAGGGTTGTTGATATCTTACCCAATAAAAAAGAGCCCGAAGGCTCTTCATACAAATCACTCCCCCCCGGTAGTGTTTTATAAGACTCAAAACTACTATTGAATAAATTATAAGAAAACAGGGAAAAGGATGATTTTGAGCAGGGGTTTTCCCTAATTTATTTCGGAGATACCCTAAAATTGTTATTGTCCAATAAACTTATAAGAATAAGTTGTTATTTTAGACTATTGCCCATTTTAAAATTTATGAAATGTCAGAAAATGCCCCACTATTTGATCCAGTTTCGCTGGAACAAATTCAAAAAATGGTTCTCCATTACTCTTCAAAAATGAATGCTATTTCAAAATTTTTGAATGCAAATAATGCGCCTTCAGAACTCAGAATCAATACCGACACTGAATATCTGGAATTTTATATTGATTCAAAATCATTCGACACACTGATCGAAATTAGGAATCGGACCGACTTTACCCATTTTGGGGTGTTTTTTGGATTAGACCCTAAAAAAAACGATAAAACAACGGCCTGTTTCTTGGGTATGAACAAAGAAAATAAAATTCTAGAGGCACATAAAAAAACAATTGGGCCAAATAATACTACCATTGATCCTGAATTACCCGGACAAGAAGACTGGCCCCCACCTTATTATCCACCACAAGGCAATGCAGATTTAACCTTAAATTCTAGTCCAGCAGAAATCATCGCATTACTATCATAATATTGACCTTTTGATTTTAAAATCCATCTACTACGCCCTCATGATATCCGGCCTTTCCATCCTAATTTTAGGATGGAAAAAGCTGGATAAAAAAATGTTCTTGCTTTTATTATTATTAATCAGTGCAATTGCAACTGAGTTGATAGACGATTTTTATAGCCCTATCAAAAATTCTAAAACAATTGTGTACCATAGTGTTCATATCTATATACACCATATATACCGACTAGCCGAAATCTTCTTCCTTAGCTTTTACTATTTTCTGTTGTTTGAAAAAAAAAGAAACAAGAAAATCGTACTCATTGGTTCCATAGTTTTTCTACTTTATTTTATTTATGACTTTGTGCTTACCACTGAAAATTTCTTTACTAGAAAAAGAACTGACTTGTTGATAGAAAGCATGCTCATCTCTATTTACTCGGTCGTGTTTTTTATAGAGCTATACCAAAAAGATAGTCCGGTCGATCTAAAATACTATACCCATTTTTGGATTGTCTTTGCAAACCTAATCTTTTATAGTACGGGTACGTTTTACAATGGATTTATTGCACTGTTGCTTACAAAAAGATTTTCTTTTTATTATCAGCTTAGTTATATTATGATTGTTTTAAATTACCTTCTCTATTCTTTTTATATAATTGGATTTTTATGTTACTCAACGAAGAAGAAATTAGAATAACCATACTTATTGGCACTTTTTTGGTGTTCTTTTTTGCCATAGCCCTCGCGTTATTCTTTAGCTTGTTTAATAAAAAGAATCAATTGCATCATAAAGAAAAACAAATTATACAGGCAAATTTTAATCAAACCCTGCTCCAATCGCAACTAGAAATTCAAGAGCAAACGTTTAATACTATCAGTAGAGAGATCCACGATAATGTTGGTCAGATTCTTAGTCTTACAAAAGTGCAATTGAATATCATAGAACACGGAGATACTATCAATAAGCCCTTATTGATAGAAGCCAAAGAAAATATTAGTAAGGCCCTGACCGACTTGCGTGATATTGCCAAGGGACTAAGTAGTGACCATATTAGTATCCTTGGTTTAATAAAATCAGTCGACCTTGAATCTCAACGCATTAATAGAAGTGGTTTTTTGAAACTTCGTTTTCAAGTAAATGGAAAAGAACAATTTATTGATCAACAAAAACAGTTGATTCTATTTCGGGTTATTCAAGAATGCTTACAAAATATTATCAAACACGCAGCAGCTAGTCATGTATTCCTTAATTTCAATTTTGGTCCTTCTCAATTTTTTATTGAAATAGAAGATGATGGAAAGGGATTCGATTTTCTACATGAACAGAAAGATCACCATGGACTTGGATTATTAAATATTTTTAAACGCATTGAAATGATAGGAGGAACCGCAACTATCAAAAGCCAACTAACTATGGGCACAAAAGTAAAACTTATCATCCCATATGAATAAGACCATCCATATTTCCATTGTAGATGACCACACTTTATTTCGCAATGGGTTGGCCTCTTTAATTAGTGTTTTCCCTGATTATCAAGTTTTGTTTTCCGCAGCTAACGGGTTGGACTTTATTGCACAACTCAACCAAAATCAATTACCCGATATTGTTTTATTGGATATCAATATGCCCGAGATGGACGGTTATGCAACCTGTGAATGGATCAAGCAAAACCATCCCAGTATCAAAGTATTAGCCCTTAGCACCATGGACGCCGATAATTCCATTATTAAAATGATTAAGTGTGGAGCTAAAGGTTATATTTTAAAAGACGCCGACCTCACTGAACTAAAACTTGCCATCACAGAATTAATGCAACTTGGTTTTTTTTACAATGAGTTGATCTCACGCAAAGTGATGCAATCCATCAACCTTTTAATGGACGACAAAAGCGAATTAAGCGCTTTCATCAAACTAAATGAAAACGAAATAGCCTTTCTAAAACTTGCTTGCTCAGAAAAAACTTATCAAGAAATAGCCGTTGAAATGTTTAAAAGTGAAAAAACTATTGATGGGTATCGAGCCGACTTATTCAAAAAATTAAATGTAACCAGTCGCGTTGGCCTTGTGATGTACGCAATCAAGAACGGTGTGATTACTTTATAATATTTACAACTCATACCTTATTTTCAACAGCCTGTTCCTTTTTGATGGTTCCTTATTGCATTGCTCATTAGATTGTAGGGCAATCAATCATTATACAACTTCAAATTGAACAACTATGAAAAAAATGCTACTGCTTTTAAACATCGCCTTATTACTTTTTGTTGCAAATTCTAATGCACAAACCGAAGTCCCTAAAGGTTTTGAAAAAGGAAATATCACCCTTGCGGATGGAAATAATTTAGCAGGTTATGTTAAAGACCAAATTCGTAAATCAGCTAGCATCCAGTTTTATAATCCAACCACAGGAAAAAAACAAATGCTCGATGGCAATAACTTGAATGCTGTAGAAACCAATGGTAACAGGTATCTTTGCCTCAACGGAGATTTTTACAAAGTACTCAATAACACCGATCCCATGCTTCTTCAAAAATCTAGTGACGTTACTGGTAAATCGAGCTATAACGGCGCTGAAACTATTATTAGTAAAGGAAATGAAGGCAAAATAGACGACCAATTTCAATACAATTCCAACACCAACGAACTTAAACCTTTTGCAGCTAAGAAAAATTAATACAATCATCGCAAATGAAAGCCCCACTTATCTTTTCATTGGCCCTGTTAACTTGCGTTTCTTTTCTACAGGCACAAAAAAGTTTACTTACCCAAACTGTCAAAGGTGTAGTGATTGATCATCAATCAGCTAATATGTTGCGCGGCGCCAGTGTAACCATAACCAGTATCCAACCTTCTATCACTAGTAGTACAGATTCTTTGGGTTTCTTTAAATTATTGGGAGTGCCTGTAGGTCGACAAACCATTCGTGTTATTCTTGTTGGTTTTGATGACGCTTTTGCTGCTAATATTGAAGTCACTTCCTCCAAAGAAGTGGTGCTAGAAATTAAACTAAAAGAAATAATCAACCTACTCAAAGAGGTTACCGTAGTTAGTGGCAAACAGAAATATCGCGCCATCAATGAAAGCGCTTTAGTTAGTGCGCGTCAATTGAGTATGGACGAAGCAGTGAGGTATTCCGGCACAAGAAATGACCCCAGCAGAATGGCCCAAAACTTTGCTGGTGTGAGCGGTACCAATGACGCCAGAAATGATATTGTCATTCGCGGTAACTCACCCAGTGGCTTACTCTGGCGAATGGATGGGATTGACATTCCCAACCCCAACCACTTTAGTACACTGGGTTCTACAGGCGGACCCGTTACCATCCTCAATACCAATATGCTCAAAAACGCCGATTTCATCACCAGCGCATTTCCCGCTCAATATGGAAATGCTATTGGGGGCGTATTCGACTTAAGGATGCGCAATGGCAACAACGAAAAATATGAATTCCTTGGTCAGATGGGATTTAATGGATTTGAATTTGGTGCAGAGGGACCCTTTAGTAAGAATAGCAAGGATGGCATGAAAAATCAAACGAGTTTTTTGGTCAACTACCGCTATTCCTTAGTAGCCACCATTCAAGCACTAGGCTTAAATGTAGGTACGGGTGCGGCCACACCTTATTACCAAGACGCTTCATTTAAACTGCATTTCGTTACTAAAAAAATGGGCACTATTGACCTGTTTGGAATGGGTGGAGAAAGTCATGTAAACTTCCCCCCCGATAGTACTGAAAACCTTTATACCAACAATGATGGAACGCTACGAAATAGTGATACCAAGTCATTAACAGGAGTGCTAGGTCTCACCCATACCTATTTTTTTAACCCAAAAACTTCGGGGAAATTGACCCTCGCCGTTTCTGGTTTTCAATCAAAATACAATGAAGAGATTGTAGAAAAAGGACAGCCCGACAAACCCACCTATGCACTCTTGAATATTCAAACCAAATATTCAATCGGCTATCAATTCAATCAGAAAGTAAATGCCAAAAACCAAATCAGTCTTGGCGCACTAGCTGATATAAATCTACTAAACTTTAAAAAAGAGTATATCCCCAATGGCTCCAATACACTAACTACTTTAACAGACGCACAAAATACCGCCACACTTGTTAAAGGATTTGGGAACTGGATGCATCGCTTTAATAAACAAGTATCCACCAATCTAGGGTTGTACACGCAATGGTTTGGACTCAATAACAGCTTTTCAATAGAACCACGCTGGAACCTTCAATACCAATTCCAATCCAACCAATCCCTTACTATTGGCGCAGGCTTACATAGCCAAACACAACCATTAGACGTATATTTTTATCAGGTTAGCAATTCTACCGGTCAAAATTTGCTCACAAATATTGAACTGGACTTTGTAAAAAGCTTGCACAGTGTAATAGGATATGATATTCATTTCAACAATCAACTACGTTTTAAAACCGAACTATATGCACAATACATTTATGATGCCGCTACCGAAACTAAGTCCTCTTCTTTTAGCATGTTAAACGCTGGTGCTGGGTTTACTTATCCAGATAAATCTTATTTACAAAATGCCGGTAAAGGATATAACTATGGCGCTGAATTCACGCTTGAAAAATTTCTTAATAGGGGATTCTATTATTTGTTGACGGGGTCTGTCTTTCAGTCGAAGTACAAAGGCAGCGATCAAATTTTACGCAATACGGCATTCAATAGCAATTATGTTTTTAACCTATTAGGGGGCAAGGAATTTAAAATTTCTGCACTCAGTAGTTTTGGTTTAGATACAAAGTTTACTATTGCAGGCGGACAACGTTATACGCCTTTTGACATTCCGGCATCAAAAGCTTCAGGCTATGTGGTCTATCAAGTTGATAAAGCCTATACTTTACAAAATGATACTTATATGCGATGGGATTTGAAATTTTCTTTTACCCGCAACGGTCCAAAAAGTACCCAAAAATGGTATATAGATTTGCAAAACATCACCAATCGCCAAAACGTATATGTACGCACATTGAATCCTCAAACTGGACAGATAAAGGTCATAAACCAGATTGGATTTTTCCCTAATATTAATTATCAGATTACTTTTTAATGCCTTAGTTATTTCAAACAGTGCCCTTTTTCCATCGAGATGGAACAGTAACAATGTCTGGGTCTTATCCTATCTTTAAACTACAATAGAAAAAGATGCCATCAAAAGGAATATTTTACAACAACAAGATTGGATTCGACGATCGCGTGTTGATGGTAATGATGATACCATTACTGGCATTTGTAATTCCCTTTGTTTTCTTTGGATTGCGAATTCATAGAGAACCTTATTTCAATTATCGTGTTTTTGTTACCACTTTAATCACCACTACATGCATCTGGTTGGGAAATAGAACCATCATGATTTGGTCAAGAACCAAGTTCCCTTTGTTTGAATCAACAAAGGAAAGAATGAAGTATCAAATAACCGCGTTGATAATCTTCACCTTTTTTGCCACCAATTTATTGGGTTATTTATTAAGGGACTATTGTAATTTTGAAAACATTAATTTCCCCGGTCGCTCTTTAGGTGACATTTTATTTAATTCAAATAGTGCTTCCTTTTTATGTACGCTAACCGTTGTAGCAATTTATGAGAATCGTTATTTTATGAGTCAGCTAAGGAGCTCTGTAGAAGAAAAAGAATTACTAAAACGAGAAAGTTTGATTGCGCAATTGAATGCATTGAAGACACAAGTAAACCCACACTTTTTATTCAATAATTTAAATACCCTTTGTTCCATCATTCCCGATCAACCCAAGCAAGCCGTTGAGTTTGTACAAGAACTTTCAAAAGTGTATCGCCATATATTAGAAGTAAAAGACGAAACCTCCATTCTTGTAAAAGATGAATTGGACGTTTTAAAAGCCTATTCCTTTTTATTGAAAACGCGTTTCGGAAATAACTTAGAAATTGACATAAGGGTTCCCCAAGAAATCTTACAATATAGAATTGTACCACACTCTTTACAATTGCTGCTAGAGAATGCCATCAAACACAATATTGTATCGATAGAAAAGCCTTTAAAAATTGAGGTATCTGTTCATGAAGGGAAACTGATTGTTTCTAATAACCTTCAAAAGAAAAATCAACAGCACGATTCAACAGGTATTGGACTAAACAATATTAGAAATAGGTATACACTGCTCACCAATCAACCCATTGAGGTAATGGAAACAACAAAGGATTTCACCGTTTCCATTCCATTAATCACCAACTAAGATGCGGGTAATTATCATAGAAGACGAAGCGCCTGCCGCAAATAGATTGATCAAGTTGATTCATTCTATAAAGGAGGATGTTACCATAATTAGTCAGCTTGATAGTGTAGAATCTTCTGTAAGATTTTTTAAAACCGGCATAAAGGCTGATCTTATTTTTATGGATATTCAATTGGCAGATGGTCTTTGTTTCAACATCTTTGATGAAATAAATATCAATACCCCCATTGTTTTTACCACCGCTTTTGATCAATACACGTTAAAAGCATTTAAAGTAAATAGCATTGACTATTTACTGAAGCCCATTGATGAAAAGGAATTAACAAATGCACTGAATAAATTCCAACAATTAAAGCAACTTTCTAATGAACACTATAATGATCACTCTAATGGAGACTCAAATGGACACTCAAATGAGTTTTCAGAAAAAATATTGCAGTTAATGCAAGGCCTGAATCAGGAAAAATACAAAGAAAGGATTTTGATCAAGCGTGGATTACAACTCAACTATTTAAAAACTGCACAGATAGCACATGGTTATGCCGATGGAAAACTCTGTTATGTAGTGGACTTTAGCGGAAACAAACACTTACTTGAAATGAACCTTTCTCAACTAGAAGAACAATTGATTCCCAAACAATTTTTCCGCATCAACCGCAACCTCTTAGTGAACATAGAAAGTATTCAAAAGGTACATGTCTGGTTGGGCGGTAGATTAAAGTTGGAACTGGTTCCTGGAACTAACCAAGAAACTATAGTAAGTAGAGAAAGGGTGAACGAGTTTAAAGAATGGTTGGGAGGTGAATATTGTTACTGATACACCCGCACATAGTCCACCAACATTTTCTGCGGAAAAATACTATCGTCTACTCCATACTTTCCACCCCAATTTCCCCCTACTGCAATATTCAATAGCAAATGAAAGCGCTGGTCAAAAGGCCATTCATCAACGTTTTTATGTGTATTCTTAAAACGATTGCACAAAGCCTTGTCCACATAAAACCGAATTTCATCTGCCTCCCATTCCATACTATACACATGAAAAGCAGTAGAAATGTCTTTATAGTTTAGTCCCTGTGTTTTTTGCGTGCCCTTCATACCATTGAATGCATTGGTATGTACCGTACTTAGCACAGAATCGGGCCAGTAACCAACGTTTTCCATGATATCTATCTCTCCACTCTTTGGCCATCCACCATAAGTCCAATCCGTTGGCAACATCCATATAGCAGGCCACATTCCACGCCCCGCAGGAAGCTGTGCACGTACTTCTATGCGGCCATATTTCCAGTCGCCTTTAAACTTAGTAGCCATTCTAGCAGAACTATATTCTGCGCCACCCATTTTTTCTTTTTTTGCTTCTATCATCAAAAAGCCATTTTCAACGCGTGCATTTCCTTGATTCGTATAATACTGTAATTCATTGTTGCCCCATCCACAATTATTCGGACAACCTTTACCCATATCATAATTCCATTTAGTGGTATCAGGCAAACCCTTTCCATTAAACTCATCAGCCCAAACTAATTGTTTATACTGTGCTTGTACTGGTAAATATCCTACCAGCAAGAGGAGCGGGATAAGGGCTCCTATCATGAATCGATCGTTGTTTTTCATGTCTACATTCTTTCTATTGATACACTAAATTTGGTCAGATTGATAACTATTTTCTTTCTATTGATACACCCTCAGATAATCTATTTCCAAAGTTGATTTAGTAAATCCTGCTTCAACAGGTCCGCCAAAATTTCCACCCATCGCTACGTTTAAAATAAAAAAGAAATTCTGGTTAAAGGGAGAAGATGCCGAATTTACATAGGTATGAAAAAGATTTCCGTCCACAAATATTTTAATGGATGCCGCGTTCCATTCCACAGAATAAATGTGAAAAGCAGTGCTGGCATCAGGCACAATGGTGGTGCCACCATCTGCATTGCCACCAGATTTTCCAGGATAGTGCAGGGTTCCAAAAATTTTATTTTGTTGTGCACCTACATGTTCCATGATATCAATTTCACCACATGCGGGCCAGCTTGTGGTACTGATATTATTTCCTAGCATCCAGATAGCGGGCCATGTTCCTACACCAATGGGCAGTTTGGCCCTCGCTTCAACTTTGCCATACTTAAAAGAATATTTGTTCTGACTAACCAATCTAGCTGAGGTAAAAGCAGCACCACTAAAATTTTCTCTGATTGCAGTGATTTTTAAAGTGCCATTTGAAACTGAAGAATTTTCAAGTCGATTCGTGTAATACTGCAATTCATTATTACCCCATCCACCAGAACCTGTTCCTAAATCATAACTCCATTTAGCAGGATCGGGAGCACCAGGTGTGTCAAACTCGTCCTGAAACACTAAGGAAAGTGTGACGGCTACCGTTACCTGAATACTTTTGCTAATGGTTTGTCCCGTACTGCTTTTTGCAATGACATTAACCGTATAGGTACCACTGGCTGGATATTTATAGGTAACCGAACCACTAGGTACTATTTGATAAATGCCATTACCATAGTCAAATTCATAGTTGCTAGCATTGGTGGCTGTAGCAGTAAAACTAACATTCCCACTATTATCGTTACTCACTACTGCGGTTACAGTTAGATTGGTAGGAGCTACAGCTGCCGGAGTTGACTCTTTCTTGCCGCAAGCTAGCAGCAAGAAAGTGCTTAAACATACTATTCCAAAGAATTTTTTCATACTTTATTTGGCCTTTAATTTTTGATACCATGAATTTCCATCAATTCCAATATTCCTTAATGAAAGCTCTGTGGCCGATATAGCCAAGATTTCATAATTAGTTCCCCCTGTACCAAAATTAATGATTCCATTGCCAGGAACCGTAAATGCAACTTTTGTTGAGTTTGCAGCAGTTGAACCAGAATTGGCATCCATAAAACTAAGTTTACGAGGTGTAGCAATGGCCATATAAAAACAACCGTCTGCTCCACTAAAGCCATAAAATGCACTTGCTGCTCCAATAGCAAAAGAGAGTCCTTTGTTATCAATCGTTAAGGTAATATTATTATTGGCATCTTTACTAAATGTAATATCGTCATCATAAGCACAGGGTTCTCTTGAATTTGGTCCGGCCGCATACCATATAGGTGAAAAATCCGTTGCTGGTCCTACTCCAAAATGTCCATTCGCATTCTTATCCGTTACCCAGGTTTTAGCAGAGCCACCCGTTAAAGCTGCCACAATATTGACAGGAATTTCAAAAGCAACATAAACTTTTACTTTCTTACTTATGGTGCTCATTGATCCACCTGTACCAATGGCATTAATGGTAATTGTATACTCATTGGTACCAGGAGTAGTGTATTTGTAAGTTAGACTTCCCCCTGGAACAACCTGCGTTTTACCGTCACCAAAATCAATATTGTAAGTCAACACATTGGTAGCAGTTGCCGCTATAGTTACAGTGCCCGTTCCATTGCCATTTGGATTATTGGCATCAACTCCAGTCACGGTTGCGGCTAGCGTTAAACTACTAGGCGTTTTCATGTTGCCAAAACTGTATTCTGTTTTTTTACATCCCACTAACAAAAGTATTGTAAGTGCAAAGCAGGATAAAAAAGTGATTGTATTTTTATACATAAAGTTCGCTTTAAACAATTAAAAATTATTGATGTCGTCAAAATAGAAAGTGAAATTCGGGCCACCATCTCCAACCGTTCCTAACTCAAAAATCAGTACTATTTTCTGATAGCTTTTACTAGTATTAATGGTACTAAAATCGAAACTAAGTTCTTCCCAACTATTAGCTACTGTTGTACTAACCTCTTTTTCAAAGCTGATACTACCATCGGTCATATTCTCCACTTTCAACAACACTTTTGCTCCAACGCGAGGTGAATACACTTTCATTTTCATTGTCTTCTTAGTACTAAAATCAATCGGGCCGCCCAAAGCAATCCAACTGCCACCCCAAACCTCACCTGCGCTCTTCACCATCTTTCCTACTTTATTAGTTGTGTTAATACCTGTTTTAAAAGGATTATTAACTACAGTAGTACCACCACCATTAAAATCAGTGAAACTGTAGGTAAGTGAACTGCTTTCAAAATCCATCGGAAGTGCCACACCTACTACAACATTAGCGGAGAGGTATTTAACATCGTCCCAATAAAATACTTTTCCATTTCCAGCATTACCAAAGTCAAAGAAGATTGAGGCTTTATTATATTTAAATGCTGGATTTATTGCAGCTGTTCCCACTACTTGATTTTTAAAATCAAATAACAGTGTTTCCCATGCATTAGCTACAGTTGTGTTTGCGTCAGTTTCTACAGATTTTGTTGGGTCATTACTGTCTTCAATCTTCAGCCTTATCTTTAATCCCGCAGCAGGTGAATACACTCTTACACTCATTTGTGATGTTGTAGTTGAAATAGGAATAGCCATTGCAAAACCTGTAGCAGTTCCAATAGTAGTACCCGCCCAAGTTTCTGCACCATTTGGCTTAGTTGTTTTCTTTACTTTATTTGCTGCATTAGTTGGATCAGCTGCATCTACTGATACATTATTACCAAAGTCTGTAACTGAATAGTTTACTCCAGCTACATCAAATGTTACTGGTAAATCTAATTGCGTGCTTGGCAAAGAGGCAGCCTGTTGAATATCATCGAAGAGGTAGGTAAAATTTGCTGATCCATCACCTGCGGTACCAAGATCAAAAATCAGGACTAAATTTTGGTAGCTATTTGCAGTGTTAATAGTACGAAAATCAAATCCAATTTCTTCCCACTTATTTGCTACTGTGGTAGCAACTTCTTTTTCAAAATTAATTGCACCATTAGTTGCATTTTCTACTTTCAACAAAACTTTTGCACCAACCCTTGGTGAGTATACTTTCATGCGGAAAAACTTGTTGGTACTAAAATCGATTGGAGCACCCAGAGGTAACACTGAACCGCCCCATACTTGACCAGCTCCTTTAATCATTCTAGCTACTTTAGTACTCGTATTAATGCCATTCGATTGTGGATTGGTAATAACAGTTGAATTACCCCCGTCAAAATTCGAAAAATTATACACTACTGTTGTTGATTCAAAATTTACGGGAAGTAAAACTGGATCAACAATTGTAACACTTTTTGTTATTTCTGTTGTTGCTGCACCACCACTTAGTGCTACCACCCTTACTGCATATGTACCTGTTTTGGCATACACATGCGACATGGTCTGCCCTTCTAAAAAGGTAGTGGGGACTTCATTTGCTACGTCACCAAAATACACCCTGAAAAAGGTTTCATACAATGCTTTTGCCGTAACATTGATTTTAAACTTATTAGTGGCATCAATATCCGCCGTTACTTCTAAATTTTCAGGGGCACGAAAAGCAACCGTTAATTTTTCAATTTTCTCTGTTGTTTTTCCGGCGATATTATATGACACCAATTTTACATTATATACACCTTCTGCATATTTATGCGTGGTGTTTTTACCTGCTGCTAATTTTACGGGTGTAGTAGTTGCATCTCCAAAATATACTTCGTAAGATACTCCTGCTTCTCCATTGGGTGTTATTGTTACCAACCCGGAATTGTCTTGGGTAATAGTAAACAAGGCAGCAATGTTTGCGGGAAGGGATGCTGACGCTACAAAGGAAGTATCGGTATACTCTTTCTTTGCGCATCCCGTGAAAAGCAATCCCATTATTACTGCGCTGATTAAATATTTTATAAGCTTCATAATTTAATGTTTTGTTGGGTTAGGTTGATTAATATCCAGCGTTTTGAGTTAAACCGGAAATCTCTACTTCCTGTTGTGGAATAGGAAACACTTCGTTTTTTCCTACTTTAAAACCAGTAATCCTAGTTGCGGCCAAACCGGTTCTTACTAAGTCAAAAAAGCGATCACCTTCCATGGCAAGTTCTAGTCTACGCTCATTATAGATAGCATCTCTTAATGCGGTTGCACTTGCATTGATATTGTTGGTGGTATTTCCAAAAGCGCGTTCCCTCACTTTATTTAAATAGCCCAAAGCCTTGGTATCATTGGGTGATGATGCTCTATTAAAAGCTTCGGCTGCCATCAACAATACATCTGCATATCGAATGATGCGATAATTATTGGTATAGTTCAGTTCTAACTGACCAGAAGTTTCACCTTTACGAGGTAAGTATTTTTTATTATACAGACCCGTATTTTTATAAGGGGCTACTTGATAAGTAATCCCCAAAGCTGGATTGGATGTTTTATACGCTTCTATATCCAAAAGGGTTGCATCTTTTCTTTTATCACCTGCAGAATAAGCTGTTGCAAGATTCTGTGTAGGCAAGTTGGTACTCCAACCAGCAGCATAGGGCATAGCACCTGAACCATTCAAACCCCTTACACCGCATTGTTGTACAGCATAATTACCCTGACCCCTGGTAGCTCCTCCCCAATTATAATAAGGCGAGTTATTGCTATATTGAATTTCAAAAACCGACTCTGTTCCGTTTTCACCCGAAGCCAAAAACATGGCAGCATAATCAGAGGTCAATGTAAAAGCATTTGCATTAATCACTGCATCAAGCACCGTAGCTGCAGCATCAAACTTATTCTCGTATAATAATACCTTACCTAATAAAGATTGCGCTGCATACTTGGTTATTCTCCCTTTCTGAACCTGTGTTGCAGGCAATGATGCAATGGCTGCATTTAAATCGGCTTCTATTTGTTTGTACACATCCGCCTTAGGTGATCGTTGTAATTTTTTGGAATCAGATAATTCCAACCGCTTTTCCACAAAGAAAGGAACATCACCAAAAAATTTCACAAGTGTAAAATAATAGTAGGCCCTTAAAAAATATACTTCGCCATAGAGTGCCTCTTTACCAGCAAAACTAATAGCCACTCCGTCCATATTATTGGTCTTGTATTGCAACATATAATTGGCGCGATTTACTCCTTCATAAGCACTCACCCATAGTTCTTGCATGGTTGAATTAATCGGTGTATGAATATAGTCGTCTATCTGTTGTAAACTCAACACATCAGATGCGTTTTCACCTCCTGATACGGCATTGTCAGATGCAACTTCACTTACAACTACGGCCTGATTTAACCACTGTAATGGCGTATACACACTAATGGCCATAGTGCGATAGTCTGTTTCAGATTTTAAGTATTCTTTTTCAGTAATCTTAAAATCTTCTTTGGGATCATAGTCTACCCATTTCTTACATGATGTAGCTAACATAGTTATCAATGCTAGCGTGAGTATGGTATAATGTATTTTTTTCATTGTCGTAATTTTTTAAAGCGTTAGAGTTTAATATCCAGACCTAGTGCAAAAGTTCGGGCCTGTGGATATGCACCACGATCTACTCCAGTATCCATAATGCCACCGGCTATTTCAGGATCAAATCCAGTATACTTAGTAAATGTTAAGGCGTTTCTTACTTGCAGATACACGTGCACTTTGCTAAACGCTTTTCTTGTTACTGATGGTGGGAATGTATAACCCAATTGAATGTTTTTAATTTTTATAAAAGAACCATCTTCTACATATCTATCACTTACGCGAATATTGCTATTGGCATCAGTAAAACTGTATCGAGGATACCTTGCATCATTGGTAGAACCTTCACCAGTCCAGCGTGCTAGCACTTCTCTTGATTTATTTGAGTAGTTAGCATTGCGCTCATAAGCTTTGTATATGTCATTACCAATTGAAGCATACGTAAATACATTCAGGTTAAAGTTTTTATAGTCGAGGTTGATATTCCATCCCATCGTAAAATCAGGAAATGGATCACCAATTTTTGTACGATCATTTGCATTGATGGTACCATCACCGTTTAAATCGGCAAAGCGAATATCACCTGGTACGGCTCCAGCTTGTGTTGGTGCCTTTACTATTTCAGCAGCATTTTGAAACAATCCCTGTGTTTGGTATCCAAAGAAATATCCTGGCGTTGCGTCTTTTTCAAAAACGGTAACAGTCTGGCTTTGTCCATTAAAATAACCTCCCCCTAAAATTTTTGCCGTTCCATCGTTATTGGTAGCTGTTACAGTATTTTTTGAAGTGGTAAAAGTCAAAGTAGTTCCAAACTTAAATTCTTTTCCTACTACATCATTATACCCAATGCTCATATCAATTCCCTTGCTACTTGTTGAACCAATATTTGCAGTAGGTATTGGTACAGTTCCTAAATAATAGGACGCTGAAGGTGTAAACAATAATCCGTCTACACTCTTATTGAAATAGTCAAAACTCAAGTTCAATTTTCTATTGATGAATGCCGCATCAAATCCAATATTTCCTTGAACTTGTTTTTCCCAACGAAGTGCATTATTAGCGGCTGATGCTACGGTTGAACCAGGATAAAACACATCTCCAAAATTGTATCCATTACTGTTTGCAGTGGATCCGTAACTAGGACCACCAGTTACAATAGAAACATATTGTGGATTCACATTTTCATTGCCAATGGTTCCGTAACTAGCCCTTACTTTTAAATAGTTAACGGTATTGGTATTGAAAAAAGATTCGTTCGATGCCACCCATCCAGCTGAACCAGAGAAAAAATTGGCAAATTTATTTTCTGGACCAAATGCATAAGAGCCGTCTCTACGTACAGTGAATGATGCTAGATACTTGTTATTATAATCGTAGTTAACCCTACCGAAATACGAAATATTTCTTCTAAAATATTGATAGTAGTATCCATTAGAAGCATTGGAATTAGTTGCCGAGTTGGTCCCTGTGGCAGCTGTATAATCTGCAAAGTCCCATGAGTTAAAAGGTACATCCTGTCTGGTTGCACCTGCGGTATTTCCCGTAATTTTTGCAATAGACAGACCCACCACTGTTTCAAAGTGATGATCGTCTTTGATATTAAAATCGTAGTTGGCAAAACTTTCCCAAGTATAATTAAAGTTGCTTGCTTTTTCGTGCGATACGCTATTGAATCTTCCTGCAACAGTAGATCCATCCGCATTCATGCTGTTCTCAACATTTAATGGGCCATAGAAAGCCAGAGGTGAAAAACTCTTGGCATTATTATCATATTTTGTATAGCCAAAACGAGTACTCAATTTTAAGTTCTTCATCACATCATACTGCAATTCAAATTTTCCGTATAATTTGGTTCCTGCATTTTGATTATACGTGTTTTCTAATTTGGTCAGTGGATTAAATATCTCCGACAACAACAAATTACTATACCCAAACTGACCAACCGTATTCGGAACCGTATTATAAATAGACACAGTAGGATCAAAATTGATTGCACTACCAATGATACTATTAAAAGAATTTTCTTGAAGGCCCTTATTACTTAATGTAACAGCCGTGGTATTGATGAGTAATTTTACTTTTGAACTCAAATCAAATGTTAGGTTTGCGGTTAAATTGCCCCTTGTAAACCGGCTCTTATCAATTCCTCCTACTATACCACCTTGGTCGGTATATCCTCCACTTAAGAAAAAGGTCATTTTATCACTTCCTCCCCTAGCTGAAATGGAATGCGTTTGAAAAGGAGCAGATTTAAATATCTCGTTCTGCCAGTTAGTACCAACCCCTAATTTACTGAGGTCAGAAAAGATAACTGGCCCACCCGCTACTGTGCTCCCTTCATTGATCATGGCTGCATATTCTGTAGCATTTAACACGCCAATCGTGTTCACCGCATTTTGCATACCATAGTTGAAGTTGACATTAATATCCGTTTTCTGGTTTTTTCTACCGTTTTTGGTAGTAACCACAATTACTCCATTACCGCCTTTCACCCCATAAATGGCGGTGGCAGCAGCGTCTTTTAGCACGTTGATGGATTCAATGTCTGCTGTGTTGACGCTGTTTAAGTCCGTCAGCGTCTGAGGCACTCCATCAATAATGACCACTGGATCTGTTCCCGAAAAAGAAGGAATCCCCCTAATTAATACAGTAGGTTTGGCTCCTGGAGAACCACTCTGAATCACATTTACGCCTGATGCCCTTCCTTGAAGCGCTTCTTCTGTTCTAACAGGCTTTAATTTTTCTATATCGTCCGCCTTTACTGTGGAAATAGCCCCCGACACTTTGGTGATTTTCTGGGTACCATAACCTATTACCACTACATCTGTTAATGTGTTGGTATTACTCTGTTCAAGGGCGATGTTTAGGTTTTCGGGTCCGTTTACCGTTTTTCTTTGCTCGTCAAAACCAAGATAGGTTATTAATAAAACAGCGCCTTTTGAGGCATTAATGGTAAACACTCCCTGTACATTTGAAGCAGTAGCTGTTTTGCTACCCTGAACACTTATAGAGGCACCTACTAGTGCTTCTCCAGTGCTTTTGTTGGTTATTTTACCGGTTACAGCTAGTTGCTGAGCCAGTGCTTGCTGTATAAAAATGCCTGAAGCATTCAACAGACATAGCAATAGAAGTTTTAATCTCATAAAGCAATCGTTTAGATAAATAAAATGGCCGTTTTTTAACAGGATAAAAGTATTTACATCCACTACAACAAATAGTTTTTTAGCCACTTCATTACTACATCATCATTTATAAGAGATTGATTTTAAACAAAATACACTACATCAAAACTACATCACGGTTTTATTGTTATATTCACAATAACCTTTTGTCAATTGATAAAGCAGTTTTTCATATTTCTAATTATTCTATTGGGGATTAGACCAATGGGACTTCTCTCTCAGAACACCATTGGGTTTCCCGAAATCATTAATTATTCCAAGAAGCAATACAATGCTGGGGTTCAAAACTGGAATATTGTCCAAGACAAAGATGGCATTATCTATATTGCCAATAATGAGGGACTTCTTACCTTCGACGGTAGAAATTGGTTACTCTATCCCCTCCCCAACAAAACCATTGTCAGGTCTGTAGCAATTGGGGATGATGGTAGGATTTATGTAGGGGGACAAGACGAGCTTGGTTATTTTTCGCCAAACGCCAATGGAAGATTGGTCTTCACCTCCCTCAAAGGGCTGTTTCCTTCTCAAAGCAAATCCTTTGGTGACGTCTGGAATATTGTCAACTATAATAAAGCCATCTATTTTAGAACTACTTATCAAATTTTCAGGTATGCATCTGAAAAGATTGATGTTTTTCAAGCTCCATTTGAATATGGTTATATGGAAACTTGCAACGGCAAGCTCCTTGCCTACGATCACCAGATTGGGTTATTATATTTCAGCAAACAGAATTGGATCCCCTTATTAAAAGCCAACGCTAAAACCAGCATTCCTAAAGGCGACGCAGTTACAGCTATCCTTTCAGTTGATGAGTCAAGCATGCTGATAACTACCCTAAAGAATGGGATCTATTTGCTGCGGGAACAGCAGCTAGAGAAAGTACAATCGCCTATCAATACGCTTTTATCCAAGGAAAGGATCTATGCCGCAACAGCCATTAACAATGAATGGGTGGCGTTGGCTACTACCAATGGAGGTGTGTATATTATTGATAGGAAGGGCAATCTCATCCAACATTTTTCTAGATCAGAGGGAATGCAGAACAACAATGTGCTGAGCATTTTCCTGGACAAAGAAAAGAATCTATGGCTGGGGCTCAATAACGGGATCGACTTTATTGCCTACAATAGTGCCATCAAAAATATCTCGGCACAGTTAAATGAAGAGTCGGGTTATGCGGCTGTTGTGCATAACAAACAATTATACCTAGGAACATCCAATGGATTATACACGGTACCTCTTCAACCTGCAAGTGATATTAGTTTTAGTAAGGGACAGTTTAAACTTGTTGCCAATACGGGCGGACAAAACTGGGTTTTACAAACATACCAAGACCGTTTGTTTTTAGGACATCATGAAGGTGCTTTTGAAATAAAGGATCAAACAGCAATCTCCATGGGAACGCCGTATGGCTTTTGGAATTTCACACCTTATGGAAATGGCATTATCGCAGGTAATTATAATGGTCTCTATTTAATAGAAGGAAAGCAGCAAAAAGCTTTGGCGGGCTTTACGGAGTCGTCCCGTTTTGTAGCCGTAGATTCATTGAACAATACTTGGGTATCGCATCCCTATCATGGCGTTTTTAAGATTAGTCCAGATTTTGTCACCTATGGTTATGGAAAAGAACAGGGTCTTCCAAGTGAACTAAATTCGCATGTGTTTACTATTGGAAAACGTATTTTGTTTGCTACGGAAAAAGGAATCTATGTTTATAATTATGTTTTGAACCGTTTTGAGCGAGACGCTTTTTATGATCAGTTATTGGGCAATCAAAGTATCCGTTATTTAAAGCAAGATCAAGAAGGCAATCTATGGTTTATCCATGAAAAGAATCTTGGCGTGATTGATATGAGTGGTGCACAACCACAAGTGATTAATATTCCTGAGCTGAAAAATAAAATGCTTAGTGGATTTGAGATGATCTATCCTGTAAATGAACAAAACATTTTTTTGGGTGGAGAAAAGGGATTCTATCATATTAATTACAGCAAGTATAAAAAGAATCCACCAACGATTATGTTGCAGGTGCGATCGGTTAGAATAGGCAATAATTTAGACAGCCTTGTCTTTGGGGGGTATTTTAATACACTAGACAAACCCGCCGTACAAACCGAAGAAAGTATTCCTTCTATAAATTATTCCTATAATTCTATTCGGATAGACTATGCTGCATCGCAACACGGATACATGGCCAATCTGGAATACAGTTTTAGGATGAGTCCTTTTGAAAATAGCTGGTCGGCCTGGACTTCACGTACCGAAAAAGAATACACCAATCTACCTCCGGGTAATTATACATTCGAAGTAAAAGCAAGAAATAATTTAGGTAGTGAATCGGCTGTTGCCGTTTATCAATTAAGTATAAAAGCCCCATGGTATAGAACGATATGGGCGATGGGACTTTATCTACTAACGGCAATTACATTCATTTTAGGCTTGTATCAATGGCAGAAAAAAAAGTTTATACAGCAAAATTTGCGTTATAAGGAAGAGCAAAAAAAGCTGGTTTATATACACGAATTAGAGATCAATAAAAATGAAGGCGAATTAGTAGCCTTGCGAAATGAAAAACTAGAATCAGATTTGCACTTTAAAAATACAGAGCTAGCCTCATCGGCCATGCACTTGGTAAAGAAGGGCGAGTTGTTAACCAAACTAAAAAATGAGTTAACACATATCAGTAAAAAAATCGACAACGAATACGCCATTACTGAGTTAAAGAAAACGATCAAGACTTTGAGTGAAGACGAGCACTTAGACGAGGAGTGGGAATATTTCACGAAGCATTTCGACAAAGTGCATAGTGATTTTATTTTATCGTTAAAATCTACACATCCGGGCATCAGCAATAGTGAACTAAAACTCTGTGCTTTCTTAAGAATGAATTTGTCCACCAAAGAAATTGCACAGCTTTTAAATATCTCGGTACGAGGAGTAGAAATAAGCCGATACCGACTACGCAAGAAACTAAACCTAGCTACAGAAGTATCCCTCTTTGATTATTTGATACAGATAGGGAAGCAGGGATAATATTAATCATCAAAATTCAATCCAGTTTCTTTTGCATAGACTTTTATCAAGTTCATAATTATTTCTTTTTCAAGGATTTCATAGGGTTCCATTCTGTAGATGAAGAAAAAGGGGTCCATTGTTAAGTTATACTTCTTTAAAAACCTTTGAGGCTCATCAGTTCTAATTTCAACTAATTTTGAAGACCGTAAGCTATCCATATATGTAGAAATACTCAATGGATTTTTTTTCATTGAATTAGAATAGGTCAGTGTCCAGATTGACTTTTTTGTTGAATCATCCAAATCAAAAATAAAATAGACCTCTTTAAAACAAAAATCATCAATGGGAATATTTTTTTTAACTGGTTCAATTTTTAAAGATTTGAAATCATTTTCAATTTCCTTGTTAAACAAAGATTTTGATGCAGTTCCGCTATCAATATGTACTCTTTGATTGACCATTCTCATCATACTATCGAAAAGTCTTCCATAAATGCTGTCTATATGATGAACGAAGTATCTATTATAAAATCCAGAGGATGTCACAATCCCATTTACTATACTATCTATAGGTACAATTCTTTTAAACAATCTAATATCATGATAAATAAAAATGAAATCACTAGTAGTATCATATCCAAAAACTTTAAGGTTTTTATCTACATTAGGGCTTATTTTACTCAACTTATAAGCAACAAGTTGGGATTCTTGTGCTTTACTTTGATAGCTTATCAAAATTAAAATTACTGATAAAAATAAAACACATACTGTTGCTTTCATTTTCTAATATTAATATGC
>JANOYH010000337.1:0-4647 GCA_031428775.1 Bacteroidota bacterium | reverse complement strand
AGTGATTTTTTCATGTATTATTTTTATGAGTGTTGATAAGCAGTTACAAAGATAGTTTATAAACGATTAATTATCGAAAATAAGGGTTGATGTTTTGAAAAATACTTTTGCGGTAGTATTGTATAACACAAACTACCGCTATATACTCCTTGCCAACTGCTATCGCTTCCAATCCATTTATTGTATTCTTTTAAATTGTGGTAGGAAAGATAAATTTCTTCTTTAATATCTGTATTGCCCGGAATGTTTTTCATCACTGCTTTTACAGTGAAGTCGATTTTGTTTTCAAAACGAATCCGTTTACCAAGTGGGTTTTCTTTCCCAAAATATTTTGCAGCTATTTTTTCAGAAAGAATGGCGCTATTGGGTTCATTTAATGGAGATGTTTTATTGCCTTCAATAATTGGAAAGTTTAAAATTTCAAAAAATGCTGGTTCCGCAAAGGATACGCCACGATCTTCAATGAATTTTTTATTTTCTTTTGTCCCAGGAATAGAAATCAGGCTTCCATTATAGGAGATGCAACGGGCTGTTTTTTCAGCAAAGCTAAAGTCGTTTCGGAATGCTTTGCCGAGTGGACTAGGTACCGCCTGATTATGATCAATTTCTTCATTATGGAATTCGGTTGTTAATCGATAAATGCGATCTGAGTTTTGATGAAAATTATCATAACTCAGTTCAAAATGAATCAAGGAGAATATCAATATACTACACGCTATACCGAGTGAGAGACCCACTACATTGATGAGTGCATAAGATTTGTTTTTGACGAGGTTTCGCCAAGCTATTTTGATATAATTCCGGATCATTAATAGGTATTGTGGTTGATGCTAAAACAAATGCTGTGTTCTGTGAAAAAGAATGCTATGTTATATGAAAATGAATATTCTGTTAGGCTAAGATGTTTTCTGTTACTGTTTGGCCGTCTAGCATACGGATAATTCTGTGACTATAACGCGCATCATGTTCTGAGTGTGTAACCATGATGATGGTGGTGCCTTGTTCATTCATATTGGTTAACAACTCCATCACTTCATTGCCATTAGAAGAATCCAAGTTGCCAGTTGGTTCATCGGCAAGAATTAGTTTTGGATTGTTCACTACTGCTCTGGCTACGGCAACGCGTTGTTGTTGTCCGCCCGAAAGCTGCTGCGGAAAGTGGTTTCTGCGATGCATGATTTGTACTTTTTCTAAAACGGCTTCCACCATTTTCTTTCTATCTGCAGCTTTAACACCGGTATAGATTAGTGGTAACTCCACATTTTCGTAGACGGTTAACTCATCAATTAGGTTGAAACTTTGGAATACGAATCCAATATTGTGTTTTCTTAGATCGGCTCTTTGGCGCTCATTGAACTTTGCAATCTCTATACCATTGAATAAAAAGCTTCCATTTTCAGGGTCATCTAATAAGCCTAAAATGTTAAGTAGGGTAGATTTGCCACATCCTGATGGTCCCATCACTGCTACAAATTCTCCTTTTTTAATTTCCATGGATAATTTGTTGAGCGCAATCGTTTCTACTTCTTCAGTACGGTAAGTTTTTTCTAAAGCGGTAATTTTTATCATAACGGATTGTTGAATGTATAAAATTTGGTTAGTTATTAATGTTGAATTTTATTGTTGACTTTCGGTTTATTTCTTTAAAACCAGTTCCTGCATGTTACCGTAATTATCATACCCAGATGTAATGACTTTATCGCCTGGTTTCAATCCCATAATCACTTCATAGTATTCTGCATTTTGTCTATTCAACTGAATGTCTACCCTGTTTGCCATGGTGCCAGATTCATTCACTTTGAAGATCCAATTGCCGCCAGTTTGTTGATAAAATCCACCTTTGGGTAATAATAGGGCAGTGGTTTCATCACTAAGTGCAAGACTGATTTGTAAGGTTTGTCCCCTTCTAATTCCTTTAGGTATTTCACCAACGAACTGCATATCAACTTGGAAACGTCCATTGGTAACTTGTGTAAATACTTTGGTGATTTTCAGTTTATATTTTTTATCAGCTAGTTCAAAATCTCCCTGAAGTCCAATGAAAATGCGAGAAATATAGTGTTCGTCAACGTCAACCCGTACTTTGAAGCCGCTGAGTACATCAATTTGACCAAGTCTTTCGCCTTCTTTTTTACTCTGACCAATTTCCGCATCCAAAGAAGTCAGTTGACCATCAATTGGGGCTCGTACTATTAAATCGCCTACTTTTTTGCGCATCACATCCAAGGCATTTTGAGAACCCGCATAGGATTGTTTGGCTTGTTGCAATTGTTGTTTATTGGAAATGCTGTCTTGGGCTAGAATTTGTTTTGCCAACTCTTTTTTATGGATGAGGTATTTATAATTATTTTCAGACATTTTGAATTCTTGGGCGCCAATGGCTTTTTGCTCTAACAGGTGTTTGTTCAATTTATATAAGCGTTCTGCTTCAGTGAGTAGGCTTTCTACATCTGTTAATTGATTCAATTTATTCACTGTGTTCTGTTGGGCTGCGTTGCTAGAAATCTGCATTTGGGTAAGTAAGTTGTAAACAGAAGTTTCTTGATTAACCAAACTCAGTTGTAAGTTAGTATTGGAAAGTTTTAAAATGGGTTGGCCTTTTATCATCATAGCACCATCTTCCACAAATTTCTCTTCTACTCTTCCACCTTCTGAAGCATCTAGATAGATGGTACTTATGGGTAGAATAATGCCATTAACAGGAATAGCATCTTTATAAGGACCTTTCTTTACTTCACTGATAATAATCCTTTCTGCGTCTACATTTAATTTCGATTTGCCCGAAGTGAAATAAATACTTGCAGCAACCAATCCCATGATTAGGACAACAATCCCAATAGTGGTTAAACGTTTTTTACTCCATTTTTTCTTTTCTATGACTCTATCCACTATTGTAGGTTTTTACTTTTTCTAAGTAGTACAATGAAAGGATGGTGCCAAAGGTATATTTTATTGAATATCAATTAGTTGCATTTGCGAAGTTGCAATGAGTGTACGGATATGATACAAAATATGTACGGTTATGATACACTAATAAACTAGGCTCAATGCTAAACTGTTCTATATCAGATAATTACTTAACTGGTATATTTATGGTACTTAACTGGTTAAATAAAATAGATGAGTCTTAAAAAAGCAAGAATATTGGTAATTGATGATGATATTGACGTACTCACAGCCGTTAGATTATTGCTTAGAACTGAAGTAAAAGAAGTGGTAATTGAAAAAAATCCACAGCAGATTCCCTCCATTTTAAAAGAACATGAATTTGACTTGGTGTTGTTAGATATGAACTTTAATGCTTCCATTAATACGGGGAATGAGGGAATTTACTGGTTAAAACGAATAAAGGAAATAAAACCCAACATTTCAGTGATGATGATAACTGCCTATGGAGATATAGATTTGGCAGTTAGGTCTTTAAAAGAAGGTGCAACTGATTTTGTGGTTAAGCCATGGCATAATGAAAAGCTTTTGTCAGCTATCCTGTCTGTTTATCAGCAACAACATCAAAAAAGTAAACAGGTTGACCAAACAACAACAGCATTTATGTCTGAAAGGATACTTGGTACCTCAGAAATCATGCAGGACATTTTTAAAAAGATTGATAAGATTGCTCCAACAGATGCTAATATTTTGATACTGGGTGAAAACGGCACAGGAAAGGATTTGATTGCTACGGCTATATGGCAACAATCACTCAGACAAAACCAGCCATTTGTAAAAGTAGATGTTGGCGCATTATCGGAGTCGCTTTTCGAATCTGAATTATTTGGACACAAAAAGGGATCTTTTACAGATGCAAGAGAAGACAGGATTGGGCGCTTTGAATTGGCAAATGGGGGTACCTTATTTTTAGACGAAATTGGCAATATCAGTTTGCAACAACAAGCGAAATTATTAACGGTATTACAAAATAGACAGGTAACAAGAATAGGTAGCAACCAGCCCATATCCATTGATATTAGATTGATCTGCGCTACCAATATACCCATACAGGAATTGGCTAATGAAAACAGGTTTAGAAAGGATTTAATATATCGGATTAATACAGTGGAAATGATGGTTCCAGCTTTGAGAAAAAGAAAAGATGACATCCTTTTATTGGCAAAACATTTTGCAACCATTTATGCGAACAAGTATTTAAAACACAATGTATCTTTTCATGCATCAGCCATGGAAAAACTCATGCAATATGGGTATCCTGGCAATGTGCGCGAACTTCAGTATACCATTGAAAGAGCCATCATCATGGCCAATGATGCACAGATTGAAGCAAAGGATTTATTGTTTTCTCCTATTGAATCAGCACAAATACCTGATGAAACTGAAGTTGACCTGAAATTGAGTGTGTTAGAAAAAAGCGCCATCCAAAAAGTGATAGACAAACACCAAGGTAATATCACCAAAGCCGCAAAAGAATTGGGCTTAACTAGAACAGCATTGTATAGAAGAATCAGTAAATATGACATTTAAAAACTTTCATTGGGACATTAGCATCAGGGTTATACTCTTGTTTGGATCACTAACAGGTTCTGCCTTTTTATTAGTGCATGAATACTATTTCTATTTTTCATTTTTAATTCCCCTAGTCTTTTTTCTAGTGTATAATTTTTATCAATTTCATTTGCAAGCACAATATGAAGT
>JANOYH010000336.1:0-4499 GCA_031428775.1 Bacteroidota bacterium | reverse complement strand
ATAACAAGATCAAGGTAGGAAATTTGAAGAATTTTAAATATAATATCGGTAGAAGTTATTTTATTCTCGGTATGTAATTGTTAAAATAAAAGCCCCATACCAAGTGGTACAGGGCTTTTACTGCTCAAGTCAAAAAAACTTATCTTAAGAATAACATCTCACGGTATTTAGGCAAAGTCCAGATTTCATCGTCAACTAATTGCTCCAATTTGTCTACATGGTAGCGGATAGTATCGAAATATGCTGCTTTCACTTTGCTTTCATAAGCAATTGCTTTTTCGCGTGTGTTTTCAATGTTGTTCGCCACTTTTCTAGCTTCAACCATTGCCTGTACATTTTCGTGTATCACTTGAATGTGTTCGCTCACTTGTTTAAGAATGCTAAGCTGGCTAGCATAAGCAGCTTCTGGTAAACCAGCTTCTTTTAAACCATTCACATTTTTCAACAACTCATTCTGATATTTAATAGCAGCTGGTATGATGTGGTTTAAAGCTAGGTCGCCTATGATTCTTCCTTCTATCTGAACTTTTTTCAAATAGTTTTCTAGTTCAATTTCGTGGCGTGCTTCTAATTCAATATGGTTATAAATATTGTTAGATTCAAACAAGTGTTTTGCTTTGTCGGTAGTCAATGCGTCAAAAGCTAGTGGAGTTGTTTTTATATTTGGTAAACCTCTTCTCTCAGCTTCTTGTGCCCACTCTGCGCTATAGCCATCGCCTTCAAATAAAACAGATTTGCTATCAACAATATATTTCTGAATCACGTGCATGATTGCGATCTCTTTTTTGTCGCCTTTTTCCATCAAACCATCCACGTCCTTTTTGAATTGTTTCAAAGTAGCCGCAAGAATCGTATTCAAAGTAATCATTGGGTTTGCACAGTTAGCAGTAGAACCAACGGCACGGAATTCAAATTTATTACCTGTGAAAGCGAAAGGCGAAGTACGGTTACGATCGGTATTATCCAAAAGTAATTCAGGAATGCTACGGTGTAAGTCAAGTTTCAAAATAGCTTCATCTTGCTCATCGAATTTATCGCCCACTCTTGTTTCAATATCAGCCAATACTTTAGCAAGATACTGACCAACGAATACGGAGATGATTGCAGGAGGTGCTTCATTAGCGCCTAAGCGGTGATCGTTACCCGCAGAAGCGATGGATGCACGAAGGATATCAGCATAATCATGAACCGCTTTGATGGTGTTAACAAAAAAGGTCAAGAACATCAAATTGGTCTTAGGAGTCTTTCCTGGAGCCAATAAGTTAACACCAGTATCTGTAGCCATGCTCCAGTTATTGTGTTTACCACTACCGTTAATGCCAGCAAATGGTTTTTCGTGTAACAAAACACGTAAGTGATGTCTTTTAGCAACCCTGCTCATGATATCCATTAAAAGAATATTATGGTCAACTGCAATATTCACTTCTTCAAAAATTGGGGCACACTCAAACTGAGCAGGAGCTACTTCATTGTGACGTGTACGTAAAGGGATACCTAATTTGTAAGCTTCTGTTTCGTAATCACGCATGAAAGCATAAACACGCTCAGGGATTGAACCAAAATAATGGTCTTCTAATTGTTGACCTTTTGCAGGAGCTGCACCAAAAACTGTACGACCTGCTTGTACTAAATCTGGTCGAGCATTTGCTAAACCTTCGTCTATTACAAAGTATTCTTGCTCCCATCCTAAGGTTGCGGTGATTTTGGTCACGTTTTTATCGAAGTAATTAGCAACGTCTACAGCTGATTTATTCAAAGCTTCTAAAGCTTTTAATAAAGGGGCTTTATAGTCTAATGATTCGCCAGTATAGGAAACAAAAATAGTAGGTATGCATAAAGTTTTACCATGACCAATTTCAATAATGAAAGCAGGTGATGATGGGTCCCAAGCAGTATAGCCGCGTGCTTCAAAAGTTGCACGGATGCCACCATTAGGAAAAGAAGAAGCATCAGGTTCTTGTTGAATTAAAGCAGCGCCGTCAAATTCCTCAATAGCTGTTCCATCGCTCTTTAATGTAAAAAAGGAGTCGTGCTTTTCAGCAGTAGTTCCAGTTAATGGTTGAAACCAGTGTGTAAAATGAGTAACACCCTTAGATTCAGCCCAAGCTCGTAAACCATTTGCAATGCTACCGGCAACACTACGATCAATTTTTTTGCCACCTTTGATACTTGTTACAAGACTTTTATAAGCTTCATCGCTTAGATACTCTCTTGCAGTTTTTTGCGTAAATACGTTTTCACCAAATATTCCGGTGATTTTTGTACTGCCGGTTTCTTTTGCACCGGAATCTGCCGTTAGGCTACCAATTGCTTCAAATCTTAGTGACATATTTTATTGATTTTGTGTCGCGAAAATACGTGAATCAATTAAAAAAATCACACAATTTCTAAAAAAATCTCAAATAAATATCAAATTAGGTAGAAATTATATAGATAATTAATTTATATAATATAAATCGATATTCAGCCCAAATTCGTTCAAATTATTACGTTAATTAATTGATATACAATTAATAACAAAATAAATTAAATAAATATAAGTATACAAATTTTGAAATGAATATAAGTTAAAAAAAATATTAAATAAAATTAATGTGAATTGGACTGACTAGCTTCAAATATTTTTCTTATTTGCTGTAACAATTATTTTGTTAAATCGTAACACTATAAAACACCCAACATGCAAAATTTGAAAAAAGTTATTTTTGTCGTTTTTGTTTTGATCAATCTTAGTCTGAATGCACAGTGGAATTGGGAAAAAATTGAAGGCAATGGCAAAATAAAGAAAGAAAATAGGACCACTGAAAACTTTACATCCATTTCCTGTTCAGGTTCATGGGACGTAATGGTGGCTTATGGCAATACCTGTACTGTTAATATAGAAGGAGATGAAAACCTCATTGAATACATTGAAACCAAAGTAGAAGGCAGTAAGCTGAGTATTAAGAATAAGAAAAATGCCAATCTTCGTTCTAAAAACAAACTAGTAGTGTATGTGACACTTACCAAATTAACGGAGCTATCTCTTTCTGGTAGTGGTGATATTATTGGAGAAGGCAAGTTTGTAAGCAATGAGCCGTTATTATGTAAATTATCAGGATCAGGAAATATTAAAATGGGCATTGAGAAATCGGCTTCAGTTGAATGTACCGTTTCTGGAAGTGGTAATATTGAAGTGTCAGGTAACACCGATAAGCTCGAAGCTAGTATAAGCGGAAGTGGCAATGTGAATTGCAGTAATTTATATGCCAATAGCGCCAAAGCACGCATCAGCGGTAGCGGAAATATTCGAGTATTTACTAACAAATCCATCGACGCCAGCATTAGTGGTAGTGGAAATGTTTATTATAAAGGAGCCCCAGATGATATTCAAAAAAGAGTAGCAGGTAGTGGTAAACTGGTTAAAGCATCGTAATACCCCCCCCCTCTCACCTATTAAAATCCAACTATAAAGCCCAGCATTTTGCTGGGCTTTATAGTTCTTAAAACTTAGCCTTGCCCCTTTAAGCTACTTTCTTACCTTCGCGCAGTATGGAAATCACCGTTAAAACCGCACAGCAACTTCGAATTACAGAATCAGAATTCGAATTAATCAAAGAAAAACTTGGTCGTACCCCCAATTTCACTGAGCTCTGCGCTTTCAGTGGTATGTGGAGTGAGCACTGTAGTTATAAGAATAGTATTAAGTGGTTAAAAACCCTACCACGTGATGGTGGCAGGATGTTAGTAGCTGCTGGTGAAGAAAACGCGGGACTAATGGACTTGGGCAATGGCTTTGGAGTAGTATTTAAAATTGAAAGCCATAATCACCCTAGTGCCATTGAACCATTTCAAGGTGCAGCAACAGGTGTAGGTGGAATTCAAAGAGACATTTTTACGATGGGTGCAAGGCCCATTGCATCACTGAATAGTTTGCGATTTGGAAATATAGCAGATCCCAAAACACAAAGGCTATTATCTGGGATTGTCCATGGTATTGGCCATTATGGAAACTGCTTTGGCGTTCCAACAGTTGGTGGTGAAGTTTATTTTGAAAATTGTTATCATACCAACCCACTCGTAAATGCAATGAGTGTTGGTATCATGCAATCAAACAAAATGATCAGTGCTACTGCAACTGGTATTGGAAACCCCGTATTTTTTGTGGGTAGTGCAACAGGTAAAGATGGAATAGGAGGTGCTAGTTTTGCTAGTGCAGAAATTACAGCAGAAAGTACAGAAGAACTACCAGCAGTACAAGTAGGTGATCCATTTCAAGAGAAAAAATTATTGGAAGCTTGCTTAGAAGTGATTGAAACTAATGCGGTAATAGGCATGCAAGATATGGGTGCTGCAGGTATCATTTGTTCTACTGCAGAAATGAGTGCTAAAGGTGGCGTAGGCATGCGTATTGACCTAGATAAAGTTCCTACTCGTCAACAAAATATGAAAGCTTGGGAATTACTTTTAAGTGAAAGTCAGGAAAGAATGTTGATGGTTGTAGAAAAAGGAAGAGAAGC
>JANOYH010000335.1:0-4369 GCA_031428775.1 Bacteroidota bacterium | reverse complement strand
CGTAAGCGATTACTGGAGTATGATGACGTGATGAACAAGCAACGTACAGTGATTTATAGCAAACGTAACCACGCTTTGTTTGGAGAACGCTTGGCACTTGATTTAGACAATGCATTTTATACTGTTGCAGAAGGATTGATCAATTCTTTCAAAGAGCAAAACGACTATGAAGGATTGCGTTTGGCGGTTATTGTGAATTTTGGAATTGACGCTAAGATTACCGCAGAGGAACTGTCTAAATTGAACGAACTGCAACTCACGGAGAAATTATATACTGAAGCTATAGAGAATTATGAAAGGAAGAAAGTGGACTTAGCCACACAAAGCATTCCTGTATTCAAAAATATCCGTTTACAACAAGGCAAACATATTGAGAATGTGATTGTTCCATTTACGGATGGAAGAAGAATGATGAATGTGTTGGCTTCTATGGAAAAGACCATTCAAACTGAAGGAATGGAATTATTGAATGCACTAGAAAGAACAAGCACACTTGGCTTTATTGACGATGCATGGAAAGAACATTTGCGTTCCATGGACGATCTTAAACAAAGTGTACAAACGGCAACCTATGAGCAAAAAGATCCGTTGGTAATTTATAAAATGGAAGCATTTGACCTGTTCAAAAAAATGGACGGCGAAGTGAACCGCGAAATAGTTCAGTTCTTATGTCATTCTGGAGTTCCATTGAATGATGGTGAAAACGTAAAAGAAGGTAGGGCTCAGAAAACAGATTTGAGTAAGATGAAAACGCAGAAAGAAGAATTGGATGCGTCAGGTCACGACAACGATTATATTGATCCATCAGAAACGGTAAAACAACAACCCGTTCATGTAGGACCGAAAATAGGACGCAACGATCCTTGCCCTTGTGGAAGTGGTAAGAAGTTTAAAGCCTGTCATGGTAAAGACGCTGCATAATCAATCCCCTACTTGGAGGGGCGCCGAACGTAGTGATTGCAGGGGTGGGTGAGTCCCGGGGTGGGTGAGTTTGATTAACTTTGCATCAAAAACGGACTTCATGAATATTGCTTCTTATATAGACCATACGGTATTAAAACCCACTACACTCATTGCAGATATTGACAAATTATGTGCAGAAGCCATCCAATATGGTTTTGCGGCTGTTTGTGTGCCACCTAATTTTATCAAACAAGCGAAGGCCCTGACGGCAGGCACCAACGTAAAGGTAGCAACCGTAATTGGGTTCCCTTTTGGTTATTCTGCGGTAGAAGCTAAGATTGCCGAAATAGTTTTGGCAATAGTGGATGGAGCTGATGAGCTGGATGTAGTTTGTAATATATCGGCTATTAAAAATAAGGACTATCCCTACCTAGCTAATGAAATCAATTATATCATGCCAATCATTAGGGCTAAGGGTAAGAAAATCAAAGTAATCATTGAAAGTGGCATCTTGACCAATGAAGAAATCATTGCTTGTTGTGATATATACGGAGCAGCTGGAATAGATTATCTCAAAACATCTACTGGATATGCAGAAGAAGGCGCTACTGTAAAAGCTGTGCAGTTATTTCGTACGTATCTAGCAGATCAAATTCAAATTAAAGCTTCAGGAGGTATTAGAGACTATGCATTTGCAAAGGAACTTATAGACGCAGGTGCAACCAGATTGGGTTGCAGTGCCGGCGTAGCAATAGTTTCCGGGGCACCTGCAGAAGATTCAGGATATTGATTTAACTTGTAGGATCAATCGTTCATAAAAACTTTCAACATAATTTTCATTGGATGTCTAAATCAATTTTCCTTTTACTGATATTTTTTACTACTTCTTTTTTTGGAGTTGCCTTTGCAAATGATACGGTGATAGTGGTGAAAGACGCGCGAATTGACTTATTAACTTCCAAACAAACCCAAATTAACAAGCGTGCTAGTATGTTAACAAGCTCGGGCCAATACAAGGGATTCAGGGTTCAAGTGGTGAGTACTTCTAATAGAGAACAAGCATTTAAAACTAAATCGGACTTATTATCAAGATATCCCGATCAGAAAACCTATGTGTTATTTCAAGCACCAAATTTTAAAGTGCGGATTGGAAATTTTTTAAAGAGATCCGATGCCGAAAAATTTAGAACACAAATTAATAAAGTATACCCAACAGGAGTGTTCATTGTAGATGATGCAATAGATTATACACCTACTAAGGAAGAAGATGAAAATCTAGTACAGTAAACTAAAAAAGCAGGTAGCGTGTGAAAATGATGAGATGTGCGAATAAGAAAAAACTATGACATTGTAAGCAAAGAATATGGAATTGTTAACTCAAATCAAATTACTGGCAAAAAATTATTCAGGTGAATTCATCGCCGTGCGTAGGCATATTCACGCACATCCTGAATTGAGTTACCAAGAATTTGAAACAAGCCTTTATATTCAAGAACAGCTGCGGGTTATGGGAATTGCTTTTGAACAAAAAGCAACTACTGGATTAGTAGCCGTGATAGAAGGAAAAAATTCAGCTAGTCGCGTTATAGCACTGCGTGCAGATATGGATGCTTTGCAAATACAAGAAGAAAATGAGGTTCCCTATTGTTCTACCAATGAAGGTGTGATGCACGCTTGCGGACACGACGTACACACGAGCATTTTATTAGGTGCTGCAAAAATATTGGTTGAAACAAAAGATCTATGGGAAGGAACAGTAAAACTTTTGTTCCAACCAGGGGAAGAAAAAAATCCAGGCGGTGCTAGCTATATGATTCGCGACGGGGCACTCCAAAACCCAATGCCAGCGGGCATTATCGCACTACACGTACATCCAGGATTAGACTTTGGTAAACTAAGTTTTAGAAAGGGTAGGGTAATGGCAAGTGCCGATGAAATTTATATTACCATTAAAGGAAAAGGCGGACACGCAGCTGCTCCACATCTTACAGCAGATACTATTTTAATTGCTTCTCATTTAATTGTGAGCTTGCAACAGATAGTATCGCGCAACAACAATCCTTTATCACCTTCGGTGTTGTCTATTTGTTCTATACAAGGCGGCCATACCACGAATGTAATTCCAAGCGAGGTAAAATTAAAAGGTACGTTTCGAGCTATGGATGAAACATGGCGCAAAAAAGCACACGAATTAATTACCAAACAAGCCATTGGATTAGTAGAATCAATGGGCGGAGAGATCAATTTGTTGATTGATATTGGGTATCCAACAGTTGACAATGATCCTGCATTTACGGAATCCAATTGGCGTTTAGCTGATAGCTATATGGGCAAAGAAAATGTTGCAGAAACTGAGATTAGAATGGGGGCGGAAGACTTTGGCTATTACACACAAAAAATACCTGGATGTTTTTTTCGGCTTGGTGTAAGAAACGAATCGGAAGGAATTATACATAATGTACATACTCCAAAATTCAATATTGATGAGCGTGCAATTGAAACCGGAATAGGCATAATGGCCTGGCTGGGTGCAAATGCGCGCGTTTAAGTGAACTCATATTATACTATGTCTAAGCATACAGATTTAAGAAGAGAACAAGCATTGGAATACCACGCAAATGGTAGACCCGGTAAAATTGAAGTAGTTCCTACTAAAGAAGCAAAAACGCAAAGAGATTTGGGACTCGCTTACAGTCCCGGTGTAGCCGAACCCTGTAAAGAAATTTTCAATAATATAGAAGAAGTTTATAAGTATACGGCCAAAGGGAATTTGGTAGGCGTTATCAGCAATGGTACGGCTGTATTGGGTTTGGGCGATATTGGGCCAGATGCTAGTAAGCCCGTGATGGAAGGAAAGGCAGTACTCTTTAAAATTTTTGCGGACATTGACGTGTTTGATATTGAAATCAATGAGAAGGATCCGGAAAAGTTTGTGCAGATCGTAAAATCATTAGAGCCCACATTTGGTGGAATCAATCTAGAAGACATCAAAGCACCTGAATGTTTTTATATAGAGCAACGTTTGAAAGAGCAAATGAATATTCCAGTAATGCATGATGATCAACACGGTACTGCTATCATTAGTAGTGCAGCCATGTTGAACGCATTGGAATTGCAGAAAAAGAAAATTGAAAAAGTACGTTTTGTCATCAATGGTGCAGGTGCTGCAGCCATGGCTTGTATACAATTATATGTGGCACTTGGTGCTAAGTACGAAAACTTTATTGTGTTTGATAAGGATGGGGTATTACATGTGGGTAGGACGGACTTAGGGCCTATTAGAGAAAAGTTTGCGGTGAAGAAGTCGGACTGGACCCTAACCACGGCAATGAAAGACGCAGATGCTTTTTTGGGACTTAGCGTGGGCAATGTAGTAACACAAGAGATGGTGAAGTCGATGGCAAAAAATCCGATTGTATTTGCCATGGCCAATCCTGATCCAGAAATAACTTATCCAGATGCTGTG
>JANOYH010000334.1:0-5501 GCA_031428775.1 Bacteroidota bacterium | reverse complement strand
GGAAACATTATTACCAACCTGGGAAAATGAAAAAAAAACTACCTGTAAAAAAGTAAAGATTAAAACAACTTTTATCCTCATACTTAAAAATAATATATTAAACTTATTAGCAAAATTAATTTGCAAGAGTTTTTTCAACTCAGACAACAAGTTTAATATATTATGATAACTATTTTTTCTTTGCTGGGTATTTTATGACAGGTCTAGTTTTTCCCATTCCTTGTTGTCGATTATCAAATACCTGTTTTGATTTTTCTACTACAATGGTTGACTTTTCGTCAGGGTTGTTGATAGGATTCTCTGGAGTTCCTCTTTTGTATAAAACTAGCCCATTTAGGAAATTGCGCAGAATTTGGTCGCCTGCTTCTTGATAGTTTGGATGTTCTTCGTGGCGATACAAATCGCCTAAAGCGCCTTTGGTGATTGTAAAATCAACTAAGGAAAGAATATGGATCACCTCTTCTGTACGCAAGGAAAGAGCCACACGGATCTTTTTTAGGATATCGTTGTTACTAAGCATAAGTTAATTTTAAAATTGATGATGCAAAGGTATTGATAATCACTTCTCATAATACATTTCTTTGAATATCTTAGCAGTTATGAATCTAGCATTGCACCGTTATTTTGCCATTTATAAACCATACGATATGGTTTCGCAGTTTGTGAGCTCACATGAAGTGCGTTTATTAGGCAATCTACAATATGCATTTCCGCAGGGAACACATGCTATTGGGAGGTTAGACAATCATTCAGAGGGACTGTTATTACTCACCACTAATCAGCAGGTAACTAAGCTTTTATTCCAAGGCGAAAAACCGCATATCCGCAAATACCTAGTGCAAGTAAAAAATAGGATGGATCTTTTAACAGCCACACAATTAAGTAATGGCATCCCAATAGAAATTACTGGAGGAGAAAAATATATCACTACTGCCTGTGAAGTGGAATTGGTATCCCGCCCTATATGGCTTGAACCTGCCTCATATGAAATTCCAGCAAACCTTCCACATAGCTGGTTAGAAATTAGTTTAACTGAAGGGAAATTTCATCAGGTTAGAAAAATGGTGGCTGCTGTTCATCATAAATGCAGAAGATTGGTACGTGTATCCATTGAAGAGATCAGCGTTGAAAATTTAAAACCTGGCGAAGTGATGGAATTATCAGAAAAGGATTTTTTTGAAAGATTGCATATTCGTTATCCAATTTCTTAAAATCCTCCTATTAAAAAAATAATTCAAGAAGTAATCCTTTTGTCCTTATCATCCATTTCAAGAAACGCATGTTCTTGCCAAAACTGTTGGCATTTTTGAAAGAATGCATCTGTCATTCCTTTTTTAGGAAGTGGCAAAGCAACTTTACCAGGAAAGGCAGTAATCAACAACTGATATTTTTTTTGAGGCTTTAAAACCACTGTCAATGTGTTTGTACTGGGCATAACATTTAAAAAATAATGACACAATTCCAATCCTCGATTATGTTTCCATTCAAATGATGTAAACCCTTTATCTTTCAAGTCTTGAATAGATGCCATACCCAACTTACCAACGCCATTAGGAAATAGATTGATATCAAATTCAAAGCATTGATGTATATAACCATTTTTGGTAAAACTGTGCTTCATTATTCCATTCAACAATTGTTTTTCCAACGATTTGATATCATTTGCAAATGACACATGAAATTTTGAACCTAGCATCATTAATTCAGTAACTATTTGACCCGGTTTATAGCCTCTATCCAACAAGCAAGTCCTTGCTGTATCATTAATACTTTCAAAATGACGAAGCATATGAAAAAGGGTACGATCGTTATATGAGATCTTAAGTGGTTCCATAACATGACAAAATACCTATTTTTTAACAGACCATCCTGATTACTCCTTCATATCTGATTACTCTTTCATTCATGATTAAGGCTAAAGACTTTTGAATTTTCTGGTGCCGAAAATATTCCTTTGTGCATCATTACAATTGCCAATAACTCTGGAGGTGGACAACCAGTGAGTATGCAGGATATCAAAGCAGTGAGAGCCTATCAAACATTCTTGACCATTTATTGACTGGCAATAATCTCATACTGATAATTTAGATAGTCTAATTCTAATGAAGCAGCTTCTAAGTCTTTTTCCATTTTAAATTTTTCTTTCTCGCTAATGCCATTCAACCCGCGATAATAAGTAATCCCATTTCTAAGATTCTGATAGAATGTTAGAAAAAATTTCTTCTTTTTATCGAATTGTTCCGTTTCAATATCTTCAAATAATTGCTCTTTGAAGAAGTCGATGTACAAATACAGTTCAGCTACAAACATATGCGGGCGATTGGTATTACCTAGAATATTGGTTCTACCATATATATGATCACACATGGTTTGCAAGGAAACCGTCTTGTTGAAATTGACAATATTCGGGCCAGGGCAAATAGTTACTGCACCCAATTTATTTACAAACGTTTGAGAATAATTGATAGCAGCAGAATTGCTTAATCCAACACAAAGACATTCTTTGTCCAATAATTCGGCAACTTGTTTATTGTAAACTTTTTCTGGTAGCTCCATAGTTTTCAATTGAGCTATTTTTAGTGACTGATATTTCTTAGAAGCGGTACAGATGGGTTCTGTAGTAAATTCAGTGTTAAAACTCAAATGCTTTTCTGTACATGGACTACCTGGATTTCCTTTTTCAATGCGCAATAATTTTTCTACTTCTGAACTTGTGCCCTTTAAATAGTGGAATCTAACTCCTAGGGGAGAATTACGACTCAATTTCACGTCTTTGTCTTTGGCAGCACAAAGTAATTTTAAAGTAGCATCGTCTACAGTTGTGGCTTCCGGTACTAATAAAAAAGGCGTACCCCAACCAGTACCATCGAATTCATAGTATTCGTGTAAATAAGCGTCTTCTTCACTTGTACCAATACCACCTTGAACGGTAAATCGAATGGCAGGAGGATACTTAAAAAGTTTATTACTTTTCTTGAGATGCGCTGCTGCATAAATTTCAAATAAACTATCGATTAGTTCCTGCTTATGAATTTTAAACTCTTCTAAAATGGGACCGAGTAAAATACCATCCGTAGCAAAAGCATGACCACCACAATTCAAACCAGATTCAACCCTAAACTCACTAACCCATAATCCTTTTTTTGCCAAGTATTTTCCTTGTATCAGGGCTGATCTATAGTCACTTACTTTGATAATTATTTTTTTATTAAAATCGCCGTTTTCGTTCACGTCAAATTCACTGAAAGATTCCAGATAATTGTAGAGTCTAGGATTCATCCCAGCTGAGAATATGATTGAAGAATTTTTCAAGTTACTCTTTGCATAACCGCGTAGGGCAGAAACCGCATCGGAACCATCTGGTATAGGTAACCCTTGTTTGTTGAGGTTGTTCCTATCCAATTTGGTCATGATATTCACATCAATGCTTCCCGATTTAATTTGAGAACGCAAGTATAGCTCCATTTTCGCTTTTTCTTTTTCCTCCGAAGTTTGCATCATTTTTAGATACATCTGCTTGAGGCTGCTATCATCAGGTAGCATTTCAAAATATTTCACAATTTCTGAACCCGCTTCAAATGCAGCTGTTTTTAATTTCTCTACTTGATTGTGTACAATGGTATTGACTAGATTCAAATAATCGGTAATCCTTTTTGCACGGTAGTCTTCTACATGTGTATCAATTGGTTTGTATTCCTGATTGATGGTTGGATAATAGTGTGCCCTCATCATTTCAATCAGACGGTCTTCAACAATGGACATCACAGAAGCAATACCATAATGCGCTACTTTAATGGGACTGTCAATAGTATAAGCAAGACCCATTACTGGAATATGGAATTTGTGGTACGGAGATTGATACATGGTTTCTTATGTGGGTGATAAATGAAGCAAAAATACCTTGTTCCTCAGAGCATAAATATGACTTTTGTCATCATGCCAGTGTCGCTTCCCTATTCCAATGCATCTTTTTCCCAAAAACCAAACTACTGTCCGTTAGTTTGATATGGTTCATTTGAATGACCCATACTTTACCTGGCATAGCAAGTGCCATAGGATTTTTTTTGTGATAAAATTGTGACGCACCATGGGCATTTTGATCTTCTTCTGATAAACACATCCCTTCAAACTGAACACCAATGATCGATAATTTATTCAGCTTATCCGGCAGCACTGTTCCAGAAACCTGTGGCTTTGCCTCTATAAAACTGGCATGCATGGAAACAGTGGAAGATTTAAAATACAAACAACCATTGTCTGGATTAAATACATAAAAACAACAGAAGGAGTAGGGAAAACCTTCATTGTCAATACATGCAATTGAAGCACAGGTTTGCTTTAATAGATAGTTACTAATTGAATGGTTCATACTATTTTGATGATTTTAACTGGGCAAGCAGTTGCTACTTTTTCAGTTGTTGATAAATTATGTTGATGTGCTGATAATTTATAAATGGACTTTTTCTCTAAAGCATTTAACAAATTGGCCTTCCCATCTCTGTTAGACATCCGCCATAATTCAGGTTGCATTTCATAACAGATACAACAACCAATGCATTTATTTCTATAATGAATAATGTTTGCCATTATGATTGAACTATTTTGTATAATTTATCTTTTGCGGTTACTTTAAAGGAGAATGGAAAAGTAATTTTATCTCCTTTGTTGGCAATGTCTGACTCAGTTCCGTTTACAATCAAAGTAGTAAGGGTTTCTTTAACTACACCCACCAATGGTCCCATTACCATCAAAGAATCGCCTTTTGTAATACTTCCAGACTCCAGTGTAAATTCTCCTATTTGAATCTTTGGATAATAATTGCTACCCTTTCCAATATATATTTTTCTTTCCTCCGCAATAGAACCCGAATGTTTGGTCCATGCTCCCAATTTACGACCCAAATAATAACCCTCCCAAAAACCACGATTATATACTTTTTTTAAACGGATCATCCATTCCTCAATTTTTTCTGGGGTATAGGATTCATCCTGAATAGATGCAACGGCTTCTTTGTAACAACTGGTAACTTCAGAAACATAATCAGCACCTTTACTCCTGCCTTCTATCTTAAGAACATCCACACCAGCTGCAATTAACTGATCAAGAATGTCAACAGTACAAAGGTCTTGAGCAGACATGATATATTCATTATCCACCAACAGTTCTTCATTGGTTTCAGCGTCTTTAACAAGGTAGGTTCTACGGCAATTTTGCACACATGCGCCTCTATTAGCAGCAGCATTTTCAGCATGCAAACTCAAATAACATTTACCAGAAATAGCCATACAAAGCGCTCCATGCACAAATAATTCTATTTTAATGAGCTTGCCATTTGGCCCTTTAATGGACCTTCTCTTGATTTCTTTGCTGATAAAAGCCACCTGCTTTAAAGTAAGCTCACGCGCTAGTACCACAACGTCTGCGAATTTGGAAAAGAACTGAACTGATTCGATATTGCTAATATTGGCTTGAGTGGAAATATGCAATGGGATTTCCATCTG
>JANOYH010000333.1:0-7380 GCA_031428775.1 Bacteroidota bacterium | reverse complement strand
TTCACAACCCGTTACAAGGTGGAGAAAGCTAAGATGGAACCAGGACTGTACCGCAGTATCATGGGAAATCAAGCATTAAGTTATGGCTTAATTGCGGCTAGTGAAAAAAGTGGACTCCCTATTTTCCTAGGAACCTACCCCATTACACCTGCCACAGATATTTTACACGAATTAGCTAAATATAAAAGTTTCGGCATCCGCACTTTTCAAGCAGAAGATGAAATAGCAGCCATCTCTTCTACCATTGGTGCAAGCTATGGTGGGGCTTTGGGAATTACTACTACTTCTGGTCCGGGTATGGCATTGAAGGCTGAAGCGATGGGATTAGCTATGATGTTGGAAATCCCTTTGTTGATTATCAATATTCAGCGTGGTGGACCCTCTACCGGTTTACCTACTAAGACGGAGCAATCAGATTTAATGCAAGCGTATTATGGTAGAAATGGGGAGTGTCCCATGCCCATCATTGCATCATCTACACCAAGCGATTGTTTTGACGTAGCTTTTGAAGCTTGTAGAATTGCCTTGCAACATATGACACCCGTGATTTTATTGAGCGATGGATATATAGCCAACGGTGCTGAACCTTGGAAGTTTCCAGTGATGGCAGATTTGAAGCCGATTGAGGTGAAATTCAAATTGTCTAAGGATGAGGGCGATGCTAAATACATGCCATATAAACGCGATGAAAAACTGGTGAGGCCTTGGGCTGTTCCGGGAACGGCTGGACTAGAGCACCGGATTGGTGGTCTAGAAAAACAAGACGTAACGGGTAATGTAAATTACGAAGCAGAGAACCACCAACTCATGATCAATATTCGTCAGGCTAAGGTGGATAAAATTGCTGATTATATTCCTTTACAAACCATTGATAGTGGTGCAGAAAAAGGAAAGGTCTTGATTCTTGGATGGGGTTCTACTTATGGTGCTATCAAAAGCGCCTGCATGGAATTACACGCTGAAGGTGTTGCCGTTAGCCATGCGCATATCCGCTACATGCGTCCTTTCCCAAAAAACTTGGGCGAGATCATTAAGAACTTCGATAAGGTATTGGTACCAGAAATCAATAATGGACAACTCGTAAAAATCATCCGCGACGTTTACTTTGTAGACGCCATTCCTTACAATAAAGTAATGGGTATTCCAATCACCAAATCAGAATTGGTAGACCAAGTACACAAACTAATATAAGTTCGTTTAAATAGATTCTGTTTATACTAGAAGCAACCCTGAGATATGGGTTGCTTCTTTGTTTGGGGGTTGGCTGATATTAAAGAGTGTATAAAATCAGTCATAAAAAGCGAGTTTGATGTTAGTTTTAGTCATCAAATGGCATTAAATTTAGTCATCAAACTTTTTTATGAAAACAAAAATCATTCTCACTGGCGCAACCGGCATGGTAGGTGAAGGCGTATTACTAGAATGCTTGAAACACCCAGATGTTGCAGAAGTAATGATGGTTAATCGCAAACCATTTGCATTGCAAGCATCCAAAATTATGAAAGCACTAAGAGCGAAGTAGGCCTTGCAATGATCAACAGTGTACTTTTCTCACATTTCTACATACCAAATTCAATTCAGCCTATGAAATTCAGCATTTCAACATTGCTAATGATTACACTAGCAATCTCCTGCACTCAAGCACCTAAAGAAAAATCAGCACCACTTATTGGAACTTGGCAATTGATTAGTGCAACCAGCACACAAAAAGACAGTACCGTTTCTACATTCGATCCTAAGACGAAAATGTTGAAGCTATTTAGTGACACGCATTTCGCCTTTTTCCTGCACGACTTGCACCAAGGAAAAGACAGTAGCAATGCCGTATTCAGTGCAGGTAGCGGTCTATATGAATTAACACAAGATTCAATCTACACAGAGCATTTGGAATACTGCAACAACCGCAAATGGGAGACCAATAGTTTTCATTTTGTATTGAATATTAATGGAGATACCCTAATTCAAAAAGGAGTAGAAAAAATAGCTGATTTAGGCGTTGACCATATTATAGTGGAGAAATATATACGAGTTAAAAAATGACTTGGGATATTAAGTATGCCTTTATAAAAATCATCACATGAAAACACTATCTCTGAAATTAGACGACGAGATATTTGAAGAGGCAGAACTAATAACTTCAGAATCAAGACTAACCAGTTTTGAGTCTATGAATATCTTGCATGAATTTGAAATGTTATTGGATGACAATTAATCAATGAAATCTTACGCGTGCATCTTAAGAAAAATCAATTGAATCAACCTTCTGATATATTAGTTGATCAGATTAGAGCGATTGACAATAAAAGACTTATTGAAAAAGTAGGCAGGCTTACAGCAGATCAAATAAATCAGCTCAAAAAAAATATTCAAATTATACTAGATTTTTAAAAAATCTTGCATAAAAAATTAGCCGATCTCATTATTATTTTTAAACTTTAATATCCAATAATCAATACAAATTCAAATGATTAATTTAGAAAACAATACTATCACAGTTGAAGTATTGGTTCAAGCTCCTCTACAAAAAGTATGGGATTGCTGGACTACCCCTGAAGATATTTGCAACTGGAATTTTGCTAGCGATACTTGGCATAATCCTAGAGCCACAAACAACCTTGTTGTTGGCGGAAGTTTTGTGTATCATATGGCCGCTAAAGATGGCAGTTTTGCGTTTGACTTTAATGGCGAATACGAGCAGATTGTACCGCAGTCCTTAATTGTATATCATATTGAAGGTGGCAGAAAAGTGACTGTCCATTTCTCGTCCGAACCGGATGGCATTCGGGTTCTGGAGACTTTTGAACCAGAAGAAGTAAACTCACTTGACCTTCAAGAAAGTGGCTGGCAAGCTATCTTGAATAATTTTAAAAAATACACTGAAGCAAATGCCTAACCCTGTGTAGACTTTGCCTAGTGCCAAATATTTAATATGGATTTAGAACAATTAAGGGAATATACTTTATCAAAACCTGATGTGGAGGAAACACAACCCTTTGGTCCGGATAATCTGGTGTACAAAGTATTTGGAAAAATGTTTCTATTGGTGGGGATGGACAATCATCCACTTCAATTCAATGTAAAATGTGATCCTGATTGGGCTTTGGAATTAAGAGAAGAATTTACCGCGGTTATTCCTGGATGGCATATGAATAAAACGCATTGGAATACCGTAATTGTGGATGGAACCATTACAAATAAAAAGTTCAAAGAATTTATCGATCATTCTTATTTGTTGGTTAGAGGGAAGAAATAGTATTTTTTTTATAGTACTTGCATATTTCCGTCAATCCACATTCCCCACATTTGGGTGAACGAGCTAGGCAAGTATACCTACCATGCAAAATGAGCCAATGATGGGCTTTGTGTACAAGCTCTGTTGGGATATTTTTAATCAACTGTTTTTCAGCTGCTAGTGGAGTGGTTGCATTGGTAGTAAGACCAATTCTAGCCGATACCCTAAACACATGTGTATCCACCGCCATATTGGGTTGCTTATCAATAACGCTGGTAATAACATTGGCTGTTTTTCTCCCTACACCTGGCAATAGCACCAACTCATCCACCGTCATAGGCACTTCACCATTGAATCTATCTAACAACATATTGGCCATACCAATCAAGTGTTTGGTCTTATTATTGGGATATGAAATACTTCGAATGATGGGAAACAGATCATCAAAACTAGCCAACGCCATACTTTGGGGATCAGGATATTTCTGGAAAATATATGGAGTAGTTAAATTGACTCTTTTATCCGTACACTGTGCAGATAAAATCACCGCTACCAATAACTGAAAAGAATTGTCATACAACAACTCTGTTTCTGCTATAGGAATTTGCTCTTCAAAATAATTAATGGCTAATTGGTATCTTTCTTTTTTTGTCATACTGCAGTAACAAAATTAAAAGAAAGCAATGGCTATCCAGCACTAAATATTAGTTGTCTTTATTTTTTGCAGCAGCATATTTCATGATGGCTTTCAATGATTTCTTGCTGGGCGATTGTAGTTTTACCTTGTCCAATGCCTTCATACTAATTCTCAGTAAATCCAACTGATTCTTCAATGATGGGTCTTCTTGTATTGCCTGTTCTATGGCTGCTACCACAACTGGCGAAGCCTCGTTATATAAATAGCTCATGAGATCTTCCTCTTTTATCTTTTTCATATTTTTAAAATATGTCTTAGAGGATACGGTACGATAAAAACGGCAATCCTGTTATTATATTGCCATCAAATCCGTTTCCACCAAGGAAAACTAAAGAATATTTGCTGAACGAAAAAGGGGGGGAATTATTTTGCACGCCTATTGAATGCGCATTGAAAACCTTTCAGTTGACTATTTAGTAAGGTTTGTTGAATCCTCTATTAGAAAGATGTCTTCACCGTCTTTCTTCATCAAATAACGCTCTCTAGCAAACTTCTCCAGTGCTGCTGGATTGCTTTCTAAATCACTCAAAGACTTTTTCGCTTTCTCTATTTCATCCAGATAATACTGCTTTTTTAGGGCCAGTTTAGCCAATTCGGCTTTTCTTTCTCTTTGCTGAAAATAGTCGCGCTGATCAATAAATAACATCCATACCAGAAAAAATGCCCCTGTGAGCAAATATTTATTGGTCAGAATATTGGTGATTCGTTTTATCATAAAAAAAATTGACAACCCAGAATAAAAATAAACATTCTATTCATATCCGGGTTGTCAACTAATGCACATCTGTTTATTTTGTAACAGACTATATTATATTTATTACCAAACTGGTTTATTTAGTACCAAACTTGATTTTTCCTTTAGGATAAAAAGCCGTGTTTCCCAAAGCTTCTTCAATACGGATCAATTGGTTGTATTTAGCCATCCGATCTGAACGTGATGCAGAACCAGTTTTAATTTGTCCGCAGTTCAATGCAACAGCCAAATCCGCAATGGTATTGTCTTCTGTTTCACCGCTTCTGTGACTCATGATGGTATTGTATCCATTGTTCTGAGCCAATGAAACCGCGTTAATAGTTTCTGTGATGGTACCGATCTGGTTTACTTTTACCAACAATCCATTGGCAATTTTTTTGTCGATCCCCATTTGAAGGCGATCTACATTGGTTACAAACAAATCATCTCCTACCAACTGACATTTGGTTCCAACAGCATCGGTCAAGTTTTTCCAACCTGCCCAATCGTCTTCTGCCATACCATCTTCAATGGAAGCAATCGGATATTTCTTCACCCAGCTTTCCCAAAATTTCACCAACTGGTCGCTGCTCATTTCCTTGCCACTGCTCTTCTTAAACACATATTTTTTCTTCTTGTTATCCCATAGTTCGCTATTAGCTGCATCCATGGCTATTACAATCTGTGAACCGGTTTTAAAACCAGCAGCACTAATGGCTTCTAATACCGTTTCAATAGCTTCTTCATTGCTTTGAATATTTGGGGCAAATCCACCTTCATCACCCACATTGGTACTGAAGCCTTTTTTCTTTAACACGTTTTTCAGTGTATGGAAAATCTCTACACCCCAACGCAAACCTTCACTGAATGAAGTAGCACCTACAGGCATTACCATAAATTCTTGGAAGTCAATTTTATTGTCGGCGTGTGCTCCACCATTCAAGATATTCATCATTGGAATAGGTAATGTCTTTGCATTGGTACCACCAATATAACGATACAAAGGAAGACCAGCTTCTTCAGCCGCTGCCTTAGATACAGCCATACTTACCGCAAGAATTGCATTAGCTCCCAACTTGGCTTTGTTTGGAGTTCCATCTAAATCAATCATCACCTGATCAATGGCTGCTTGTTGAGAAACATCATAACCTATCAATGATTCGGCTATAATATCATTTACATTTTTTACTGCTTTTAAAACACCTTTGGCACCATATTTTTTCTTGTCGCCATCACGCAATTCAACCGCTTCATGAATACCGGTACTGGCACCACTTGGTACTGATGCACGGCCCATGGCTCCATCATCAGTTAAAACGTCTACTTCTACCGTTGGATTTCCACGGCTGTCTAAAATTTGTCTGGCATGTACTTCAACAATGTAACTCATGATTGCTTGATTAGATGTTATAAATATTAGTTGTTATCTATTTTTGAATCTGCAATTTAAGCATAATACTGCTTTTTTAACCTTAAATCATTGCTTTAAAACATGATTTTGCTCAGTATTCATGGATTTTTGGACCTTTTCATTGATTTGTCAATTCCCTAAATACCTCTTCCAGACTATTCCCCTCTGTTTGCAAGGAAATGATATTGAGGTTTTCCGCTACTGTTATGGCCAATAACTGCTTTCGAATGGAATCAGGATTTGTGCTTTGAATTTGATATTCATTTTCGCTGATAGCAATAATACCGTCCTTGTTTTGCAGGTTTTCTAGCAAGTGCCTGGATATATTTTCTTGAAATGCTACCCGCACTATTTGTTTTCCTTGCTGTGACTTTTGAAGATTCACCAAGGTATCATTCGCCACCATCTTTCCTTTATTGATAATAATCACCCTATCACAAATGGCCGTTACTTCTTGCAAAATATGCGAAGAGAATAATACCGTTTTTTCTTTTCCCTGTGCTTTAATCAGGTTCCTGATTTCAATAATCTGATTGGGATCCAATCCAGACGTAGGCTCGTCTAATACCAATACTTCCGGATCATGAATCAGCGCCGCAGCAAGGCCTACACGCTGCTTATAGCCTTTTGATAGCTGATTGATTTTCTTTTTTCTTTCTTGGGTTAATCCGGTTAACCCCAATACTTTTTCAATGGCTTGTTCTCTATCCTTAATACCATGAACACCTGCAATAAAATTTAGGTACTCTTGAATATACATCTCTGGATAAAGGGGATTGGCTTCGGGTAAATAACCAATTTTCTTTTTGGCTTCAATGGGTTGTTCTGCTATATCTATTCCACAAATTTTTGCCGTTCCATGGTCTGCTTTTAAATAGCCCGTGATCATTTTCATGGTGGTGCTTTTGCCCGCACCATTGGGGCCCAAAAAGCCCAATATCTCGCCTTTCTCAATTTTAAATGAAAGATCCGACACCGCTTTTTGATCGCCATAATTCTTACCCAATCCAATTACTTCAATACTCATGCATTAGCTTTGTTGCGAAATTACCAAATCCATACAGGAATGTCTCAGGTTGATAGGGCTTTAATTTTCTAGTCGGTTATCTCGGTTGAGCTTTCTGGCAAATGGTCATACTCGCCCTTCCACGCATAATAACCAAAGATGACCATCCCAAATGCAATAGGTAAAAACACCACAATAAATACACCCCACTGTACATAAGTGTCTATCACAGGCTTTTTTGCAATCTCCCCTAGAGCAGTTTTAAATAAATAAAATACAGCCAAAGGACCTAGTATGATCC
>JANOYH010000332.1:0-68674 GCA_031428775.1 Bacteroidota bacterium | reverse complement strand
CTTCGTCAGGCGCTTTTTCATAGACAGCTAATTCCAACACCAATTCCATGATTCGAACACAATCATTTTTCTCTGCTCTGCGAATAATAATCTCCATATTATTTTCCTTTGATTGCTTGATCTAAATCATTCAAAATATCTGCAATATTTTCTATGCCAACACTCATGCGAATGAGACCATCTGTGATGCCATATTTCTGGCGTTCAGCTTTACTAAGACTAGAATGCGTCATACTAGCAGGATGGGAAATAAGCGTATCTAAAGTGCCCAATGATACGGCACGTACACACATATTCAATTTGTCTATGAATTTTTTCCCTTTTTCAATGCCACCTTTTAATTCAAAGCTCATGAGTGCGCCTGGATGACGCATTTGTTTTTGTGCTATGGCATAATCAGGGTGAGAAACCAATCCGTTGTAATTGACTTGTTCAATGCCATCATGCTTTTCCAAAAACAAGGCCACTTCCATAGCATTGCTACAATGACGGTCCATTCTAATTTCTAAGGTTTTCATTCCTTGAGATAACAAAAACGCATCAAATGCATTGCTATTACCACCCATGAGGGTATGCCATTTCCAAACTGGTCCGTGCATCTTCTCTAAGTCTTTACCTAATAACACACCGCCAATAGCAGTACCATGTCCATTTAAAAATTTTGTGGTAGAGTGAAATACAAAATCGGCTCCATATTTAAATGGCTGTTGTAAATAGGGTGTAGCAAAAGTATTGTCCACTGTAAATACGGCGCCATATTTTTTTGCAAGTTCAGAAATGCCTGCTAGGTCAATGCATTGAAGCGTAGGATTAGCGGGTGTTTCCACGTGAATGAGTTTGATGCTAGGATCTTTTTTTAACGCATCTTCTACTTCATTCAAATCACGCATATTGATGATAGTAGTTTTGATACCTGCTTGTGCCAAAACTGATTTAAACAGTTCATTGGTTCCACCATATAAAGCGAAATGAGATAATACCGTATCGCCAGGAATGAGGTTGCTCATGAACATGGTGGTCATGGCGGCTTGGCCGCTTGAATGCAAGAGAGCTTTTAATTGTAAAGGCTCACCCTTTTCATCTGTTAAACCAAATGCTTCCAAGGCCGCAATGGTTTCTTCCGCAGCAGTAAAAGTAGGGTTGCCCCAACGGCTATAGATACGGGTTTTATCAGGACCAGCATAGCGTTCCATCCCACTTTCAGCCGTGTCAAATGTAAAAGTTGACGTAGCAAAAATGGGTGTGATATGTGCGAATTCAGCGTTATCGTGTCCGCTTGTATGAATGGCTACAGAGCTGATACCGGTTAGTTTGTTGGTAGTAGGCATTTGTTTAATTTAGTTGTAAAAAGTAAAAATAAGTTTAATAAGCCCAAGTCACCAAAGTTGCTCCCCAAGTAAACCCTCCACCGAAAGCGGCTAAGACAATTTTATCGCCTTTCTTTAATTGGTTTTCCCAGTCCCATAAACAAAGTGGCAACGTAGCTGCAGTAGTGTTGCCATACTTTTGAATATTGATCATAACTTTTTCTTTAGCCAATCCCATTCTATTTGCGGTTGCATCAATGATGCGTAAGTTTGCTTGGTGTGGAACTAGCCAAGCAATATCATCGCCCGTTAAATTATTTCTTTCTAATAATTCGGCACTCACATCGGCCATGCCTTTTACGGCAAACTTGAACACAGCCTGACCTTCTTGATAGGCATAATGTTCTCGTGCCGCAACCGTTTCTGCCGTAGCAGGTTTTACAGAACCACCCGCTTTCATGTGCAAATAGTGTCGGCCACTTCCATCGCTTCTCATAATACTATCATGAATACCCATACCATTTTCACTGGCTTCAAGTAAAACCGCTCCAGCACCATCGCCAAAAATGATACAGGTGGCCCTGTCAGTATAGTCAACAATGGCACTCATTTTGTCCACACCCACCACAATCACTTTTTTATATCGTCCACTTTCTATGTACATAGCTCCTGTAGATAAAGCAAAAAGGAATCCACTGCATGCCGCACTCAAATCGTAGCCCCAAGCATTGGTGGCGCCTACTTTATCGGCAATGATATTAGCGGTTGCAGGGAAGACCATGTCAGGAGTTACGGTAGCACAAATAATACAATCTATTTCTTTTGGGTCCAGATTTTTCTTTCTTAGAATCTCTTCAATAGCAGGCACAGCCAAATCGCTACTACCCTTACCCGGCTCCTTTAAAATTCTTCTTTCGGCAATACCTGTTCTACTTCTGATCCACTCGTCGTTCGTTTCTACCATCTTCTCTAGGTCGAAGTTCGTCAACTTTGTTTCCGGAACATATCCGCCTACCGCGGTGATTGCTGCTGTGATTTTGGTCATATTAACGCTATAATTGGGCGCAAATATCCAAAAAGATTTGCTTATATCGCTAGAAACCTGCTTTTCAAGCTCTTTTTAACCTATTTTTGAGAGAGTTATGATTGCATTTGTTAGAGGGCATTTCGCTGTTAAAACCACTACAAGGGTTGTGGTGGACGTGAATGGAGTTGGATACGACTTACAAATTAGTCTGAATACCTATTCTGCTATCAGTAAAAAAGATAGTGGACTACTATTCACATATCTACAAGTGACGGAAAATGCACATACGCTTTTTGGATTTGCAGAACTAGCTGAAAAAGATTTATTCTTACAGTTAATCAGTGTATCTGGAGTGGGTGCTTCTACAGCGAGAATGATGTTATCTGGCATGCGTCCTGATGAAATTACTAGGGCAATTGTACAGGGTAATACCCGTGTATTGGAAACGATTAAAGGGATTGGAAAAAAATCGGCTGAGCGTTTGATTGTGGAATTGAGGGATAAGTTGGCCAAGCAATCTGCTGAAACCATGCTTACAGGAGGAATAGCCATTACTACCATTGACAATGATGCCGTACAAGCCTTGGTGGCACTAGGTATTGGCAAACCAATGGCAGAAGCTGCTGTGAAGAAAACGATGGGAAATTTACCTGCGGACAGCAGTTTAGAAGATATCATAAAACAAGCGTTAAAAAATTTGTAGCCTATACCCAAAACTCTACTTTATCAACTTTGTTCGATTGAAGTATTTTCCATTTGTAATGGGTTTAGTGCTATCTCTTCTGTGCAACCTGCATTTACAGGCACAGCAGCGCGATAGCGTGCACTATCCGATTAGTGATAGAAGAGGAGATGCTTTTTCATCTAAGAATAATAATCCATTTTCCATCCGTGATACCAGCCTTATTAAACAGTCGGTAGAATATGATCCCATTACAAAGCAGTATTATATAGTTGAAAAAATTGGTAACAAAATCTATCGCACGCCTACTGTAATGGACTTCAATGATTTCTTGCGCGTGCAAGCCAAGCAATCTGAAATGGCTTATTTTAAAAAACGTGCTGCAGCCTTAGACGCTTTAAACCTGAAGACCAAGCGCCCTTCTATGAAAGTGCATCCCAGTTTGTTTGATCGGATTTTTGGGGTGACCGACAAAGGACTGAAAGTAGACATTCGCCCAAGTGGTGAAGTAAACGTAATGGCAGGATACCAAGGTCAGAATATTGAAAATCCCACTCTTCCCGAACAAGCCAGAAAAAATGGGGGATTTGATTTTGACATGAATGCCAACCTTGCCGTAAATGCCAATATCGGCAACAAATTAAAATTCCCCCTCAACTACAATACCCAATCTAACCTTGGATTCGATAACCAGATCAAGCTTGATTACAAAGGGATGGACGATGAAATTATCAAGAGTATTGAAGCAGGAAATATTTCCTATCAATCAAGGGGTACGCTGATTCCTAGCACACAGAATTTATTTGGTATTAAAGCACAGTTTCAGTTTGGAAAATTATTTCTTACTGGTGCCATTGCCAACCAACGTTCACAAAAACAATCAGTGGGTTTGCAAGGCGGCGCGGCTACGCAAACATTTCAAAAGCGACTAGACGACTACGAAGAAAACCGCCACTTCTTAATGGCGCAGTATTTCAAAACTAATTTTAATAAAACCATGAAGAATCTGCCAATGGTGAATTCGCAGGTTCAGATTCAAAGAATAGAAGTTTGGGTTACAAATAGAAACGGCGCTAATACAGACGCACGTGATATTGTAGGTTATATGGATATGGCCGAACCTAGGCCTTATAATCCAGTGATTACATCCAACACTTCTAATCCCTTACCCTTTAATGGTGCTAACAATTTGTTTAGTTCATTGGTGAACGACCCCAATGCACGTAACCCCGCTTTGATCAATAGTTTGTTGATTTCAAAAGGACTTAGACCAGTAGACGATTTTGAAAAAACTTTTGCGCGCAAACTCGGACCAAATGAATATTTTTTCAATCCACAAGTAGGCTTTGTTTCAGTATCTAGTCAACTGCAAGCAGATGAAGTGTTAGCAGTGGCTTATCAATATACGTATAACGGAAAGGTTTATCAAGTGGGTGAGTTCTCACAAGACGTGGCATTGGATTCAACAAAGGGTGTACAAAAAGTGTTGATGTTGAAACTGTTGAAAGCAACATCGCAACGCATTCAATTACCACTATGGGGATTGATGATGAAGAACGTGTATTCACTGGATTTGTTTGGCGGTATTCAAAGAGAAGACTTCAAATTAAATGTACTCTTTGAAGAACCAAGCGGTGGTTTAAAAAGGTATCTTCCAGAAACTTCGCCTAGTGTAAGTGGACAGCCTTTGTTGAAAATATTGAACCTCGACCGACTCAATAGCAGAAACGATCCACAACCCGATGGAGTGTTTGACTATGTGGAAGGATTTACGATTCTTCCCGTTTTAGGTAGAGTTATTTTCCCTGTACTGGAACCCTTTGGTAGAGACTTAGATACCCTTGCTTTTGCCGGACAATCTGCCGCCATCAAAAGGAAATATATTTACTATGCATTGTACGATTCTATCAAAGCCATTGCACAGACCTATGCCAACCTAAACAGGTTTGTAATGCAAGGTCAAGTGAAAGGAAGTGGGGGCTCAGAAATTTCTTTGAATACCTTTAATATTCCACCAGGGTCGGTTTCGGTAACGGCAGGTGGACAAATACTGCGTGAAGGATCTGACTATGTAGTGGACTACAGTTTGGGTAATGTAAAAATTTTAAATCAGGCCATCTTAAGTTCTAATATTCCTGTGCAAGTTTCATTTGAAAACAATGCAGGTTTTGGGGTGCAACAAAGGGGATTTGCAGCTGCTCGGGCCGACTATATTGCCAGCAAAAAATTGAGCATTGGCGCTTCGGTAGTACGCTTAGGGGAGCGACCTTTTTTTACCAAGATGGGTTATGGTGATGATCCTATAAGGAATACGATGTTTGGTATTGATTTTAATTATCGATCGGAATTACCCGGACTAACTAGACTATTAAATAGGCTTCCCAATTATAGTACAAAAGCAAAATCTTCCATAACCGCTTATGGAGAAGCAGCCATGTTAAAACCAGGGCATCCACCGCAAATTGGTAAGGGAGATCAGGGCTTGATTTATATTGACGATTATGAAGCAACGAGAACAAGTATTGATATGCGCTTTCCTTTTGTTGCTTGGGCATTAGCATCTACACCACAGGGTAATCCCAAATTTCCGGAAGCTGGGTTGAATGATTCGATCGACTACAACTTTAATCGTGCTAAATTATCATGGTATAATATTGAACCCAATTTGCAGGACAAGAATAGTCCGAGTAACCCTTTGCGCAGAAACCTTACCGAGCTGAGTGATCCGAGGGTGCGACAAGTTTTTACCAATGAATTGTTCCCTCAAAGAACCACCAATATTACGGATGTGCAAACGGCCACATTTGACCTTTCTTACTATCCTACAGAGAAAGGGCCCTATAATTTTGAATCACGCACTACAGAGTTGAGTAGTAATGGTAAATTATTAAAGCCCGCAAGTAGATGGGGTGGATTGATGCGTTCTATTGATCAAACAGATTTTGAAACGGGCAATATTGAGTTTATAGAATTTTGGATTCAAGATCCATTTATCAAAAACCCTAGTAGTAAGGGCGGGAAAATGTTACTCAACTTTGGTAATGTGAGTGAAGACGTTTTAAAAGATGGAAAACGCTTTTATGAAAATGGTATGAACACGCCTACTATTAAAGCGGCGGTTGATAGCAGTAATACTTGGGGCAAAACGCCGGTGAATCCTATTCAGATTACACAAGCTTTTAGTAATGACCCGAACGACCGCGTTTATCAAGACGTTGGGTTTGATGGCTTGGAAGATAATGATGAGCGTAGAAAAAAGGGTTATGTATTGAATAAGGTTGCCAATAATTTTGGGACTGGCTCTATAGCTTATCAAAATGCCATTTCCGATCCTTCAACTGATAACTATAAGTGGTATAGAGACGCTAATTTTGATGCATCGGGAACGGGTATTTTAGGAAGGTATAAAAACATCAATAACCCTCAAGGTAATTCACCGCTTGCCGGCACTACTGGTCAGTTTACGCCAGCTGCAACTCTTTATCCTGATAACGAAGATTTAAATAGAGACAATACCTTAAATGAAACTGAAGCCTATTACGAGTACGAACTTAATTTAAGGCCGGGTATGGATGTGGGTAACACGCCCTATATTACAGACAAAAGAAAGGTTACTGTTAACTCTGCTGATGGGGTAGTGCGACAAGAAGATTGGTTTTTATTTCGCGTACCCATTAAAAATTATAGTAGAAAAATTGGGGGCATTCCAGATTTTAAGTCCATTCGTTTTATGCGGATGTATTTATCTGACTTTGAAGATTCTGTAACGTTGCGCTTTGCGCGACTCGACTTAGTTAGAAACCAATGGCGTCAGTTTACTTATAACTTAGATACCACGGGAAGTTATACGCCAATAAACAATGCAGCGGGTACAAGGTTTAATACACTGGCTGTTAACTTAGAAGAGAATAGTAGCAGACAACCTGTAAACTATTTAATTCCTCCGGGTATTGAAAGGGTGCAACAGTTGAGCAATAATGGTGTCAACCTATTACAGAATGAACAGAGTATGAGTATGCAAGTGAGAGACCTTTTCTCTGGCGATTCAAGGGCTGTTTTCAAAACTTTGAACCTTGACATCAGACAGTATGGTAAGCTTTCTATGTTTGTGCATGCAGAGTCTGTAACTGGACAAAGGCCTTTAAAAAATGGAGAAGTAAATGCAGTTGTGCGCATTGGTCAAGACTTCTTGAATAACTACTACGAAATAAAAGTACCCTTGAATATTACACCAGCTGGAAGGTATGCAGTTGGACAGGAAGAAGCCGTTTGGCCCGTTGAAAATAACCTTGATTTTAGTTTGCGTGAATTGATAGATCTTAAGCTTAGAAGGAATAGTGCATCAGCACTAGTGAGCAATATTTATAGAGAAAAGATTGGCAACAAAACATTTTCTATCATGGGTAATCCTAACTTGGGGGAGGTTCGTGGATTTTTGATTGCAGTTGAAAATCCGTATAAGATTGATGGTCCGATTGTAAATACGGAAGTCTGGATCAATGAATTGCGTTTAAGTGATCTGGATGAAAATGGTGGATGGGCAGCGTTGGGAAGGGTTGATTTAGCGTTGGCAGATTTAGGAACAATTTCCGTTTCGGCAAATACACATACCCAAGGTTTTGGTACTATTGAACAACGCGTGAATGAACGTGCAAGAGACAATTTGGTACAGTTTGATGCAGCAGCAAATATTAATGCTGGAAAACTACTTCCTAAAGCTGCTCGATTGAGTATTCCTGTTTATGCAAGTATTAGTAAAACGATCCGAACTCCAGAGTATGATCCATTTGACAAAGACGTAAAATATAATGAGAAACTTAGCAGAAATCCTAGCAAAAAAGATTCTATAAAGGCAGCTGCATTGGATGAAACAACTATTAAAACACTCAACTTCACTAATATACGTGTAGCGCCTTCGGGTAAAGCGGGATTATTTAAGCTCAGCAATTTAGACGTCAGTTACTCCTTTACACAAATGGAGCAGACAAGTCCCGTGATCCTAGACAACAAAGTAACCAGACATAGGGGTGGATTGGGTTATACCTTTATTGGACAGAGTAAGTTTATTGAACCATTGAGGACTAAGATCAAAAGCAAATCACCTTGGTTGGGTTTGATTAGAGATTTGAATTTCAATTTAAATCCGTCGTTACTTAGTTTCCGTGCCGATATCAATAGGCAGTTTGGAGAATTTATTCCAAGGATTGTAAATTCCTATGATAGCAAAGTAGAAAGAGTTGATACTACTTACGATAAATATTTCGCATACGACAGATTCTATAATGCGCAATGGGACATCACCAGAAAACTCAATTTCAATTTCACGGCTACCAATAATTCAAGGGTGGATGAGCCTTATGGAAGATTAGATACCAAAGAGAAAAAAGATAGTGTCAGAAATAATTTCTTGAGCGGTGGAAGAAATACCCTCTATCAACAGCGTGCTACTTTAAACTGGGATATTCCTTTGGGTAAACTTCCTTTCACTGATTGGATTACTGCAAGGTATGCTTATGCAGCTACTTATAATTGGATAGGCGCAAGTAGGGTTGCCTTGAGTTTGGGTAACACCATTGAGAATAGTCAGGAGAATAATTTCAATACCCAATTTAATTTTACCAACCTCTATGCTAAGTCGAAGTGGTTAAGATCTATCGACAATATACCAATGCCTAAACAGCAGACGAGCACGGCAAATGTGGACAAGAAATCGAAGAAAGGCAAAAGCAATTTGCTCAATGGTACTGATGTAAAAAATTCTCCTAACAACAATGCATTAGGTTTTGCCATTCCAACTAAAGAAGAGGCATTGAAAGGACTAACTGGTAAACTGAGAAAAGATGCACTGCATAAATGGCGTCAGCAGAAAAAAGATGAACGTACGGCAATTCGATTGGCTAAAGCAAATCAACCGATGGAGTTGAGTGGGTTTTCTAGAGGATTAGGTAAAGTAGTGACCATGGTAAAAACGGTGCAGTTAAATTATTCTGCTAATTATAGGAGTAGAGTGCCTGGTTATATGGATAGTTCAAAAATAATTGGACAAAACTGGAAGAGCATGGAGCCAGGGTTAGATTATATTTTTGGTAAGCAACCGGATACCAATTGGTTGAATCAAAAAGCCAGTCAGGGTTTAATATCTAAAGACAGTAATTTCAACTATTTAACGCGTCAGAATTTTGAACAACGATTTGGTATAACGGCACAAATTGAACCGATTAGAGAGTTGGTGATTGATATCAACTTAGATAAATCATTCACCAAAGAATATTCGGAATTATTTAAAGACACGTTGGGTGCGGGAAGGCCAGAGCACTTGAATCCATTGTCTGCTGGAGGTTTCAGCGTTTCCTATATTGCCATAAATACGTTGTTTGGCAAACAAAATCCGAATGAGGTATCGGAAACATTCCAAACATTTGAAGCGAATAGGTTGATCATTTCAAAGCGGGTGGCCAATGAAAACCCCTATTGGTTGGCATTGCCGCCGGGACAAAAATTCACCGCCGATGGATACGCCAAAGGTTATGGTAGGTATTCGCAAGATGTATTGGTACCAGCATTTATTGCGGCATATTCTGGTAAGGATCCTAATTCTGTGGGCCTCATCAAACAATCGAATGCCAATATCAGCTCCAATCCATTTAGCGGTATTTTGCCAAGACCTAACTGGAGGATGACCTATACTGGATTAACCAAGTTACCAAGTGTGGCAGCTGTATTTAGTGCCATCACAATAACGCATGGATACAAAGGTACTTTGAGTATGAATAGTTATACGAGTGCATTATTGTATCGTGATCCATTTAGATTGGGTGCGCCTTCATTTATTGATACGGTGAGTGGTAATTTTATTCCTTATTTCTTGGTGCCGAATATTACTATGGAAGAACAGTTTGCTCCTTTGTTTGGAATTGAAGTAACCACTAATAATAAAGTGAACCTGAAGTTTGAATACAGAAAGAGCAGAACATTGAGTATGAGCTTAATTGATTATCAGTTGAGTGAAACAAGGAGTACCGAATGGACTTTTGGAGGAAGCTTCCGCAAGCGTGGTGTAAACCTGCCTTTCAAATTGCCGGGCATGAAGGCCAAGAAATTGAACAATGATTTGAACTTCAAACTCGACCTATCTGTTAGAGACGTAGCCATGAGTAATAGTAGGTTAGACCAAACAAGTGCTTATGGTACAGGCGGACAAAAAGAGATAGTGATACAGCCAGCGATTGACTATGTAATTAATAATCGCATCAACATCAAATTCTTCTTCGACCAACGCAAAGTAATACCGTATATCTCCACATCATCACCCATCACTAATACACGTGCCGGGGTAAATGTGCGCATCTCACTAGCTCAATAAAAAAATTAACGCTACTTAACCGCCCACTTCCACATCTCTTTCCAAGTAATCTTTTTGCCATACATTAAAATACTAGTTCTATAAATTTTTGCAGCTACCCAAGTAGTCCCTAAAAATCCGAGTATTAATAAAAGCATACTCAAGCCAAGTTGCAAATAAGTAACGCCATCGGGTATTCCGTGTGCTACCCTAGCCATCATTACTATGGGTGATGTAAGCGGGAACATGCTGCCAAAGATGGCAAGGCTACTATTGGGATCATTTACTGCTTTGGTCATAATGACAATGGCAAAAATGATGGGCATGATGATCGGTAACATTAAGCTCTGAGCGTCTTGTGGATCTTCGTTAACAGCACTTCCCACTGCTGCAAACAAGGAAGAATATAATAAGTAGCCGCCCAAGAAATAAAATAGAAAGCATCCAAGTATCATGGGGAAATTGATGGTGGAGAGTGCGTTGGTGAGTCCGCTCATGGCACCACCACTTTTCATGGCCTGAGCAGCTTGCATGCCAGCAGGTTGTATGGGTTGACCCTGCATTTGTTCTGTAAGCGAGGGGAAAATAATTGCAATGGCAAACTGAATTCCAAACACAAGAATGATCCAGATAAGGAATTGAACCAAACCTACTGCACCAATACCTGTGATCTTACCCATCATGAGTTGGAAGGGTTTCACACTACTGATAATTACTTCCGCAATTCTACTAACTTTTTCTTCCATCACACCGCGCATCACCATAGTGCCATAAATAAAGAGTATGATATAAATTAAAAATCCAGAGATCATACCCACAGCATAGCTCACGCCTACTTTAGAATTGTTCTCTGTTTTACCACCAGCTGTAGAAAATTGGATATAGTCTTTCTCGTTGTTGATACTGTCTAGCTGCGCTTTGGTAATATTAAATTGACTGTAACGTTTTTCGTCCAACGCCTTATTAATGCGACGTTGAATTTTTTCACGAGTCATTAAGCCGACCGACTTTTCTGACCTAAACAGTAAAGAGTCCTTGCCACTTATGGTAAAAGATTTTGGAACGTATAAATAGGCTTCGTATTTTTTCTGTTCTATTAGGGTTTTTAGTCCGACGGTATCTTCTTGTACAAATTCAAAAATTACTTCCCCGTCTTTTGATTCTATATTATTGTTGAAAATGGCTGCATTGTCTGAAACCGCCACTCGATAATTGTCGGTTGTTTTCACCGAGAAATAAATGATCAATGCATAGAATGCAAAAATAATAATGGGTAAGCCAATGGTGGTAAGTAGAAAAGTTTTTTTCTGTACGCGTGTTAAGAATTCACGTTTGGCTACTAAATATATCTTGTTCATGTAGGGTTGAATTAGTCGTTAATGTTTTGGAAAGCGCGAGTAGTACTATGGGTGTCTTCAACTAAGTTGATAAATATGTCGTTTAGTGAAGGCAGCACTTCATTGAAGGCTTCAATGGTGAAGTTTTGCTGTATTAAAAATTGCAACACATCATTACTCCTATATCCTTCATTAATTTTAACCGTAAGTTCATTTGCTTTCTGATTAACCGTTTCAAAGGAATCGGCTATTAATTTTTCAGGAACTTCTTGCAGCTGAATACGGAATTTATTTTCTTTGAATTGTTGCTTGATATCAGCCACTGTGCCGTCTAGTATTTTTTGTCCGAGGTTTACCAACACTATATGGTCACATATTTCTTCCACTTGTTCCATTCTATGTGTACTAAATATAACCGTACAGCCGCGTTGTGCTAGGCCATAAATTTCGTCTTTGATGAGGTTGGCATTGACTGGATCTAGTCCACTGAAAGGTTCGTCTAAGATGATGAGTTTGGGTTCATGCAAAACGGTAATTACAAATTGTAATTTCTGGCTCATGCCTTTACTAAGGTCCTCTACTTTTTTATTCCACCAGCTTTCCATTTCCAATCGCTTAAACCAGAATTTGATTTTTTCCATCGCTTCTGTTTTACTGAGACCCTTCAATTGGGCGAGATAAAGGGCTTGTTCACCGATTTTCATTTTTTTGTAGAGCCCCCTTTCCTCAGGCATATAACCAATCTTGATAATATCATTTACTGGGTCAAATGCTTGCCCGTCGAGCATGATCTGACCGCTGTCTGGATAGAAGATGCCAGTGATCATTCTAAGTAAGGTAGTTTTACCTGCACCGTTGGGTCCTAATAGTCCGAAAATGCTGCCTTTTTCAATAGAAAAGCTAATATCGTCTACTGCTTTTTGGGTAGCATAATATTTTTTTAAATGATGCAATTCAAGGATATTATTCATAAGGGTTATTTTGGAAATGTAAGGGGCTAATTATTGGTTCAAATTAAACATATTCTCCTGATTAGTAGTACCGTTGGTAGAAATATTACAAAGTTGAAATAGTTATTGCTTTAGTTTTACGCAGTATAAAAAGACATCCCAATGAATTCTTTTCGAAAAGCCTATGTAGCAATAGTTTTAGCTGTATTATTTGTAAGCTTGAGTAGTTGGGGTTTTTTAGTACATAAAACCATACAGCAATTAGCCATTTATGAATTGCCTAATGGCATGCGATTGTTCTTTTATCAAAACAAGGAGTCTTTGGTGTATGATGCTCCTAGAGCCGACATTCGCAGAAATACAGACAGCACCGAAGCGCCCAAACATTTTATTGACTTAGAAGCCTATGGTGAAGACGCGGCGCATACTATGCCATTAAATTGGAATGCTGCTGTACAGAAATATACCAAAGACAGTTTGTTTAAATATGGCTATGTACCGTATCAAGTGATTGTTATGAAAGAGCGATTGACTGCTGCTTTCAAGCAAAAGAATAAGGATAGCATTTTATTTTTTGCTGCGGATATGGGGCATTATATTGGAGATGCAAATGTGCCTTTACATACTACCCTTAATTACGACGGACAATTAACCAATCAAAAAGGGCTACATAGTTTATGGGAATCGATGATTCCAGAAATTGAAATAGGCAATTATCAATTGTATTCAAGTCATAAAGCAAGTTACCTAAAACATCCTGAGCAGGCCATATGGCAAGCGGTAAGAAGGGCAGCTGTGTTGGTGCCTGAGATGTTAGAGAAAGAGCGTTCGGTGAGTCTTCAATTTACCGATGCACAAAAATTTCGAGTACAAATGCGCAGGGGCAAAGAATCCAAATCTTATACCAGTGAATTTGCAAAAGCTTATGCGGTGGCATTACAATCAAGCATTAATGACCAATTGATTTATTCCGCTAATTTAATAGCCGACTTCTATTATACTGCTTGGGTAGATGCGGGCAAGCCTGATTTGAGTTCATTATTAAAGGGCGATGAAAAGGCAATAAAAGTGGAATTAAATAAGGAAGCAAAACTGTTCAAGAAAAATGAATTGATTACGCAGAAATTATTGATTTCGAAACAGGTGCTGCCTTCCACTGAGAATGGCAATCAATAAGTCAAAACATTCTTTCCTATATAATACTGAATATTAATGGAAGAAGGTCAATGAATTGAGTGTAATTATTTATTGAAAATAATCCTAGCAATTTTTTCTCCGTCCATTGCTGCACTAACAATTCCGCCGGCATATCCAGCGCCTTCCCCACAGGGATAAAGGTTGGAAAATTGATGGTGAGCAAGGGTTTCAGCGTTTCTAGGGATGCGAACAGGAGAAGAGGTTCTGCTTTCTGTAGCCACCACTACGGCATCATTAGTAAGATAGCCGGGCATTTTTTTACCAAAAGCTTTGAAGCCACCTTGCAAACTTTGGAAAATAAATGGGGGTAGCACTGAAGCGAGGTTGCAGGATTCAATGCCAGGCAAATAACTATTTTCAGGTAAGCTACTAGATGTTTTATTTAGTACAAAATCATGCATCCTTTGAGCTGGCGCAACAAGGTTTCCTCCACCCGCTATAAAACAAGCTTTTTCAATGGCAGCTTGAAAGTGCATGAGAAGTAATGGATTTTTTTCTAGGTCTGTTTCAGTTGCAAGTTCAGGGATAGGATTTTTTTTAAAATACCGAATGGCATCGGCTACAGCCACTTGAACTACCATGCCACTGTTTGCAAAGGGATTGTTGCGTTTGCTTGGGCTCCAACCGTTGACTACTATTTCATTTTTATTGGTAGCTGCGGGGGCTATGATTCCACCGGGGCACATACAAAAACTAAAGACCCCTCTTTCCTGAACTTGTTCAACCAGTCCGTAACTAGCAGGAGGTAAGTGTTGATCTCGGGTACTGCAATGGTATTGAATTTGGTCGATCAACAATTGTGGGTGTTCAATTCTAACACCAAGTGCAAAAGGTTTGCTTTCAATCAATATTTGTTGATGGTGTAGCAATTCAAAAACATCACGTGCAGAATGGCCTGTGGCAAGTATAAATGCGTTTCCAACAAAACGATCCCCATCTGCAGTTTCCACTGCGCTGATCAAACCTTTATCAAGGATGAGTTTGGTGAGTTTTTTTTCAAAAAGGAATTGTCCGCCCGAATCCAAAATCTGTTCTCGAATAGCCGTAATGATTTGCGGTAATTTGTTGGTGCCAATATGTGGATGCGCTTCGTACAACACGTTTTCATCGGCCCCAAATTGGTGTAATAGTTGTAGGATGCGATTGATGTCACCGCGTTTGCTGCTTCTAGTGTACAATTTTCCATCGCTATAAGTACCTGCGCCACCTTCGCCAAAGCAGTAATTACTCTCAGTATTCACCACTCCTTGCTTATTCATAGCTGCGAGGTCTCTTCTGCGTGCACGAACGTCTTTACCCCTTTCGAGTATGATGGGTTGAATGCCCAGTTCAATGAGTTGGAGTGCGGCAAAGAGTCCGGCTGGTCCCGCTCCAATGACGACTACTTTCTTTTTAGCGTGTTGAACGTTGGGAAAAGAAATGGGGGTGAAGGGTCTTTGTACAAAGGGTTCATCAATAAACGCTTGGACCACCAAGTTAATCCAAACCTGACTCCTGCTTCGGGCGTCGATAGATTGTTTGGTACGATAAAAGCCACTGATAGCGGAGGGTGAAATTGCCAAAGCATTGGATAGATAGGTTTTGATAATAGTATCATCCAATGCCTCGGCAGGCTTAAGTTTTAAAGCAATTTCTTTTTGCATACTGTTAGGTGTTTATCCTAAAAAGTGTGGTAATATTTGTTTAGAAAGGAAGGTCGTCTATTGCTTCGCCTGCAGCTGCTGGAGGCGTATCGTGATAGGCGCCGGTGTCTTTTGTATCTGCGCTAGTGGCAATACTGGTAACTTCCATTCTCCAAGCGTCGAGGTTGGTGATATAGTTTTCGCGACCTTCTTTCATCCATTTGGTGCCTTTGATATTGAACTGAACTTTGACTTCATCGCCAATATTATACCTGTCAACCATGGCGGTCTTGTCTTGAACGCATTGGAACTTTACATAATTGGTAATGGTGCGGCCATTGATATCTTCTGATTTTTCAATGACAAATTCTCTGGTTTTAAATGTTTCGGTCCTTTGCACGATATCAAATCGGGCCACTAATTTTCCTGTTATCTCGTAAGACATGTCTGAATATTTTAAGGGCAAATCTAAGGATTAAATCGCCTATTTTTTTGTTACACCCTATTTGTAAAGGCTGTATCTTTCAACAAGTAATTCAGTGTTCATGAGATTTGCACTAAAACAAGCTTTTTTAGGGATTTTTTTCCTGTTGGTAGCCTGTTCTCCCAAACTGCATACAACGGAGGTTCAGTATTTGGATTATCAAATCAGCAAAAATGCACCAGTAGATTCGGCAATGGTTCGATTTTTGGAGCCCTATAAGAATAAAATGCAATTGCAAATGGATCAAGTGATTGGTGTTTCAGTGAGTGGGTTATTTAAAAAGCAGCCAGAATCTACCATGGGAAATTTTATGGTAGACGCCATGAAAATACAGGCGGAGCAATTGTTTCAAGAAAAAGTAGACGCGGCTTTTGTCAATTATTTTGGGGTGCGAAGCAATTTTCAAAAAGGAAACATTACAATAGGATCTGTTTATGAGCTGATGCCATTCGACAATTTAGTGGTGTTACAGGTAATGAGTGGAAAGGTATTAAAGCAATTGGTAGACGTGGCCGCCATGGAAGGTGGGTGGCCTGTTGCAGGAATACAAATGCAGATTAAAGACAAAAAAGCCATCAACATCAAAGTGAATGGTAAGGCATTGGAATTGGAAGCCAGCTATACGGTAGCCAATTCAGATTATGTGGCCAATGGGGGAAGTGGTTGTAGTTTTCTAAAAGTGATTCCGCAGAAAAATAGAGGGGTATTGCTACGCGATGCTATAATTACCGTGATAACTGAGCGTACCACAAAAGGAAAGACAATTGATGCAATTATTGAGAAGAGGGTAAGTCTTGCTAATGAATAGATGATTTATGAAGCAACTTAATAGAAGAAAGTTTATAAAGAAAGGAATGAAGGCTGGTCTTGGCACTTTGGCCACTGCAAGCATATTGACCAATTTGCCGAATTTGTCAAATGCCGCCATAAGTGACGCATCGATTTTGCCCTATAAAGTAAAATCATCAGTTGCGGGTGAGCGGATAACCATATTACATACCAATGATGTGCATAGTAGGTTGGAACCATTTCCTATGGATGGCAGTAGGAACCAAGGGATGGGTGGAGTAGCGGCAAGGGCGGCATTGATTAATAGTATCAGAAAGGAAAACGAACAGGTGCTGGTTTTGGATGCGGGCGACCTATTTCAAGGCACGCCTTACTTTAATATGTATTTGGGGGAGCCGGAAATTAAGTCGATGAGTTTGATGGGTTATGACGCTTCAACACTGGGCAACCACGATTTTGATGGGGGTATTGAAAATATTGCAAAACAATTAGCACATGCCAATTTTCCCATCTTAATTGCCAACTATGATTTTACAGGAACGCCATTAGAAAATAAAACCAAGCAGTATGAAATTTTTCAAAAAGGAAAATTGACGGTAGGGGTGTTTGGGATTGGTATAGAATTGGCGGGTTTGGTGCCAGAGCATTTGTACGGCAAAACGGTTTATCAAGACCCCATTGATGTGGCCAATAGAACGGCAAAAATTCTCAGAAAAAAAGGTTGTCATCTCGTGATCTGCCTCTCTCACTTGGGAGATAAGTACGAGGAGGAAAAAATAAGCGACGAAATTTTGGCCAAAGAGAGTGAAGAAATCGATTTAATTATAGGCGGACATACCCATAGGTTTTTTGAAAAGCCCCGTAAATACAGCAATAAAAGGCAAAAAGAAGTGCTAGTAAATCAGGTGGGTTGGGCTGGAATTCAACTGGGACGCTTGGATTACGCTTTTTCCCAATCTGGGGAACTGCAACCGCCTAATTTTAAATCTATTTCAATAGCGAATAATTCGTCGAAATAAAAAATTTTTTTTTCAACATAAAGTGTACATATTGCAGCCCCTAAATTATTTTGTTAACATTTCAATTTGTGGAGAAAATAGGATAACTTGAGGGTTGTGGATAAAAAGTGAAATGCGGGATAAAAGGATAAAATAACTGTTTATAAATCGTTGATTGTTGTATGGCAAAAACCGCTGAATTAATCTGGAGCAATTGTTTAAAAATTATTAAAGACATAGTAGAGTGGCAACATTACAAAACTTGGTTCGACCCAATTACCCCTATTGAGCTGAAGGCGAATGTATTATTGATACAAGTGCCCAGTCAATTTTTTTACGAATACTTGGAAGAGCATTATGTGAATTTGTTGGCAAAAACGTTGAAGCGTGAGTTAGGAAAAGAAGCAAGGTTAGAATACCGCATTATGGTGGACAGTGGAAATACCAATGGCAGAAGTGGTTCTATGGATATTCCTGCAAGTAACATGAAGACTTATAATAACAACGAGATGAATTTCCCGTTGGTAATTGATAATCCCGTAAAGAATCCATTTGTGATTCCGGGTCTGAAAAAAATGCAGATCGACCCGCAGCTCAATCATATGTACACTTTCGATTCTTTTATTGAAGGCGATTGCAATAGGGTAGCACGTAGGGCTGGAAAGACGGTGGCAGATAAACCCGGTGGTAATTCATTTAATCCATTGGTAATTTATGGTGGTGTTGGTTTGGGTAAAACGCATTTGGCACAATCTATTGGCAATGAAGTGAAGCGTATGCATCCGGGTAAAGTGGTGTTATATGTGAGTAGTGAAAAATTCATCAATCAGTTTCAAGACCATAGTAGGAATAATGCCATCAACGATTTTATACATTTCTATCAATTGATTGACGTGTTGATTATTGACGATGTGCAATTTTTTAGCAGGGCTGAGAAAAGTCAGGACGCATTTTTTGCCATTTTTAATCACTTACATCAGAGTGGAAAACAATTGGTATTAACTTCTGATAAGCCGCCAAAAGATTTGGATGGCATGCAAGAAAGGTTGTTGAGTAGATTTAGGTGGGGACTGAGTGCCGACTTACAGATTCCAGATTATGAAACCAGGATTGAAATTCTGGAGAAGAAAATGAAGAACGATGGTTTGGATATGCCAAAAGAAGTGGTAAAGTATGTGGCATATAATATTAATACCAATGTGCGTGAATTGGAAGGTGCGCTGATTTCTTTGTTGGCGCAGAGTTCTTTGAATAAGAAAGACATTGATGTAGAGCTGGCTAAGAAGGTGTTACGCAATTTTGTGAAGACCAGTAGCAAAGAGATTACTATTGATGCTATTCAGAAAATGGTATGCGAATATTTTGATGTTCCATATGACAAGTTATTGCACAAAACGAGGAAGCGTGAAATAGTACAGGCACGTCAGATTACCATGTATTTGGCAAAGGCTTTTACTAAGAATTCTTTGAAGACTATTGGAGAGCATTTTGGTGGACGCGATCATACCACGGTAATACACTCATGTCAGACCGTAAAGGATCTGATGGACACAGATAGCATATTTAGAGAGAACGTGATGGAATTGACACAGAAAGTGCAATTAGCGGCTATGTAAGGACGAATAAACAAAAACTAAGGAGTTGTTGTAATAAATAAACGAGAATCTGTTCTAAATAATTGATCCCGGACTAGTTAAAGCCTAGTTCGGGATTTTTATTTTCAATTTTTTGCATCCTTTTTTGGCAATTAGCACGCAGCTCCCTATTTTTGCAACCCTCTCTGAAAAGAGCAAGGACGGTGAGGTGGATGAGCGGCTGAAATCAGTAGTTTGCTAAACTGCCGTACGGGTTACTCTGTACCGCGGGTTCGAATCCCGCCCTCACCGCTGCCAACAGGCTTCGGGAAGTAGCGCAGGCCGGTAGCGCACCTGGTTTGGGACCAGGGGGTCGCAGGTTCGAATCCTGTCTTCCCGACCAACACAAAAGAGACTAGTAGAAATTACTAGTCTCTTTTTTTGTTTTGCGAAACATTTAAATTGAATAATAACCAGTTGCTTTTCCTACACCCTCTTTAGTAATTACCTTTTTATTTAGTAGTTCAATAAGTGTTTTCTTAACAGTCGGAAGCGGAATGTTTAACTTAATGGCAATATTTCCTGAACCACAGCCTGCATGATTTTGAATATAAAAATTAATTCTTTCTTCACGTTGTGTGAGCGATTTGCTTGCTTTTTTACTCTCTTCTAACTTCAACAATAAATTGTTTTGAATATTAATTAGGCAGCCAATAAAAAAAGAAAGCCATTTTGTTATGTTTTCACCCGGCCTATTCTTTTGAGTGTCCATTAGCACTTTGTAATATGCTGATTTTCTATTTTCAATTTCGTGTTCAAAACTGACATATTGTATCCATGTGTATCCATTTTTTAATAATAGTAAACTTGCCAATAATCTACTTAATCTGCCATTGCCGTCTTGAAATGGATGGATGCTTAAAAATTCATAAACAAACAATGCGTCCTTAACTATTGGTAATGTTTCTTCATCACTATTGTACCATTCTATTAAACGTATCATTGCGTCTTGTGTTTGAAGACCAGGTTCTGTTGTTCTGAAGATTGTTTGCTTGGTTCCATCTGGTAAATTTGCCTCAACAGCATTTGTTACTTGTTTGTATTCCCCTTTGTACCATGCATCTTTTATACTGTGTTTCATTAAAATATTATGCAAGCGCTTAATTTGGCTTTCTGTGATACTAATTGATGTAAAATTTTCAGCAATCGTATCAAAGGTTTCAAAGTAGCCAACTACTTCTTGTTGATCCCTTTCTTCAAAAGATGATATATTAATGTTTTCAATTAAAACACTCACTTCGTCATCTGTCATTTTAGAACCTTCCATTCTTGTAGAGGCCCCTACACTTTTAACTGTTGCAATACTTTTTAATTGCATTAATATGGCAGCTTCTCTTTTTTCAATGCTAGACCAAGAAGCATCAAAACGATCAATTTTAGACAATTCAGACACGATTTTCATGCCTAAGTCAAGATGCAAATTGTTTATTACTAAGCTCATTATATCCGTAAGTATCCGATTTAATATCCTAAAATGATTTAATGGACTTTCTAATCTAGAAGTCACTTCAATACTGCAGGACAAAAAAGGATTTATTTGGATTGGAACTAATTCGGGTCTGAACCGTTATGATGGATATTTTGTAAAAAATAAAAAATATACCGTTTCTGCAACAAATATCAGTTTGTATGAGATTGGAGAAAATAATTTGCTTACCAGAATCGCATTTAAAGCTTCATCGATTGCTTGGCCAGTGTTTGATCTTAAACAAGATTTTAAAGAAAGGATTTGGGTAACACATTCAGGTGGTATCTGTTTATTTAAAGAAAATAGGTGTGAATGATGCAACCTCAAACAAAAGTCAAGGTGGCATCATTTTTTTACTGTTTCTGTGCTACAATTTGTCCCCTTATTTCACCTGAAACATTACTTGTTGTGGAAAACAAATAATACATATTTCCTTGAAACAATTGTGTTTCCTGTGTTGCATTTAAGGTAACTGAACCCGAAGCACTGCCACCAGAAGCTGGCAAATTTGAGCCCAAGCTTAAAGCCGCAACTAAGGTTCCACTAATTCCCGATGCTCCACTATATATGCCAGCCGCAATAGGAGTACTTGTTAAATTAGCCCAAGTACTGGTATAAGTCATGACTTTTGTAGATGAATTATAACTTCCTGAATAAGTACCCGTTCCACTTGTTGAGCTGTTACTTGGAACCATTTGACTGCCTGATGCATTACCGCTTAGCGAAAACATCACTGACAACGAAGCGTCATCCTTTGTACAACTGAACATTGTAAAACTCATAATCAAAGCACTAGCAAAGACTATAAGGAAAGATTTGTTTTTAAGAATTGAGTTTTTCATTCGTTTTGTTTTTGGATTTTTAGTGAGAAAGTCGTCTCACTTTGTATTATCCAAAACATGTGCCAAAGGACGTAAAGTATAGGCTTTAAATGTTAATTATATAACTATTGATTTTAATTATATAACTAGAAACCGAAGCATTTAAATATTTATTTGTAAAAAATAGTATAAAGTAATTGTTGAATATTTGTTGTGTAAGAAAATTAGTAAGACTCTTTCTCTGTTGGAAAAGAATGGTCCTTCACATCGTCAATATATTGTTTAACCGCATCTGTAATTAGTCCGTTTAATTGTTGGTACTGACGAAGAAAGCGTGGATGAAATTCGGTGTTGATGCCTAGCATGTCGTGCATTACTAAAACTTGTCCATCACAGTCGGGGCCAGCACCAATGCCAATAGTTGGAATGGCTAAAGTTTTAGAAACTTCTGATGCTAGTGCAGCAGGGATTTTTTCCAATACAATGGCAAAACATCCGACTTGTTCCAATAACTGTGTATTTTTTTTGAGTTGGGCAGCTTCTGTTTTATTATTTGCTCTTACGGCGTAAGAACCAAACTGGTAAATAGATTGTGGGGTTAAGCCTAAGTGCCCCATAACTGGAATCCCTGCATTTACTATGGCTTTGATGCTATCAATCACTTCTTCTCCTCCCTCCAATTTGATGGCATGTGCACCTGTTTCTTTCATTACCCTAATTGCAGATGCTAATGCCATTGATGGATTAGACTGATAAGATCCAAATGGTAAGTCAACCACCACCAAAGCCCTGTGTACGCCTCTTACAACACACTGTGCATGATAAATCATTTGGTCTAGGGTAATGGGTAATGTTGTTTCATGTCCCGCCATCACATTTGCAGCACTATCACCAACCAAGAGCACATCAATTCCTGCAGCATCAAATATTTTTGCAAATGAAAAATCATAAGCCGTTAACATGGATATTTTATTTCCTTGCTCTTTCATTTGGTGCAAAGAAAAAGTGGTAACCTTTTTAAACTCTTTATGTAGAGACATTAGTGGAAATTTATATTGTCAATTAATCTAACCCCTTCTATCCATGCAGCAGTGGCCACAACAATTTCAGGTTCTTGTTGGATAATAGCTAAATACTCAATCTTATCAAATCCATGATTTAGTAAGTAGGTTACAGCATTGTTTTGTAAATAATCAAAATCTTGATCATGGTATTCTTGTTTAATGCTATTTAAACATTTATACAATGCTTCTGCATTTAATTTTCCTTTTTCGGATAGTCGTTCATTCCTACTACTAAGTGCTAAACCAGATTCATTTCTAATAGTTCGAACCATATGAAAATGAATGGTTTTTCTATGGGGGATGTCTAATAATTTTTGCACTACCAAGCATTGTTGAAAATCTTTTTGCCCCATCCAAAGGTCATCAGCTGGGATGATATTCAGTAACCTGTCCATCACTTTGCAAACCCCCTGAAAATGTCCGGGCCTAAATGCGCCTTCCCATTTTGATGCTAAATCACCTAGTTCATAAAAATGAGGGGTATCAGTTGAGGGATAGATCTCGGCAACCGAAGGAAGAAATAAATAACTGCAATTTAGTGTTCTTAATTTTTGAATATCTGATTCAATTGTATTAGGGTATTTTTCAAAATCCGATTTGTCATTGAATTGAGCTGGGTTTACAAAGATGCTACATACCGTAATTTCATTATAGGCAATACTATGATTAAGTAATGAAAGGTGACCGTTGTGCAAACATCCCATAGTAGGTACAAATCCAATATGGGTATGTTTTTTTAACACAGAAGTCATTTCATTAGCAGTTCTAATGATTTGCATAGTATTCAAATTAAGGGGCAAAGCTATCTATTCAGTATGAAATGGAAGTTGTTTTTACAAAAAATTGACGATGAATTTGGACTAAAGTAACTTACTTGCAGTATGTTATTGAAAAACAAGAAAATTCTAGTGGGAATTACCGGTAGTATTGCTGCCTATAAATCTATTCTATTGGTTCGCTTGCTGATCAAAGAAGGAGCAGAAGTAAAAGTGGTTATGACAGCAGCGGCCAAGGATTTTGTTACACCTATTACCCTATCAGTGTTGTCTAAAAACAAGGTTAATATAGAGTGGCAGGAAGATTTTGAATGGAATAACCATGTGGCATTGGGTAGATGGGCAGATTTATTCTTGATTGCCCCACTTAGTTGTAATACTTTATCAAAGATGGCCATTGGGGGATGCGATAATTTGTTATTAGCCGTTTATTTGTCTACAACCTGTCCAGTTTGTGTGGCACCTGCAATGGATGAGGATATGTGGAAGCATCCAACAACCATGAAAAATTTGGATACGATTAAAGAACATCATGTAAAAATTGTTCCTGTTAACAATGGAGAATTGGCGAGTGGTTTATTTGGAGAGGGTAGGATGGCGGAGCCTGAAGAAATGGTGAATTTTGTGGTGGAACAATATTTTAGGTCAAAGAAGCTAGAAGGGAAAAAAGTGTTGATCACGGCCGGCCCAACTTATGAACCCATTGATCCCGTTCGGTTTATTGGTAATCGATCTTCCGGTAAAATGGGATACGCATTGGCGGAAGCATTTTATTTGCAAGGTGCAGATGTGGTGCTGGTATCGGGTCCATCTAATCAGGCCATTGTCTTTCAAGGGATTAAGACCATTAGGGTAAATACGGCAGATGAAATGTTTGATGCTTGTATACTAAACAAGCAAGCCGATTTAGTGGTGATGAGTGCAGCTGTTGCTGATTATAAACCAGAAAATCCATCGAATCAAAAAATTAAAAAATCGGAAGATTCACTGTCCATTCAATTAATTAAAAACAAAGACATTCTAAAACATTTTGGAGAAAATAAGCAGTTGCATCAAATACTAATTGGCTTTGCATTAGAAACAGAAAACGAACAGGAGAATGCAATAAAGAAACTGAAGACAAAAAACCTAGACGCCATCATTTTGAACTCTTTAAATCAACAAGGAGCAGGGTTTGAAAAAGACAGCAATCAAGTAAGTTTCATCGATTATATTGAAACAACAGTTTTTGAATTGCAATCAAAAAAAGAATTGGCCGTTAATATTGTTCATCACGTGATTCAAAAATATTTGTAGTGATGGTTGCATGGAACCTCCAAGGAAAAACAGCGCTCATTACGGGTGGCACACATGGCATAGGACTGGCTTGTGCCGAAGAATTTGCTGCACTAGGTGCAAAGGTTATTATTGTTGCCCGCAATCAACTGGAAGGGTGTAAGTTTTCATTTATTCAGGCTGATATTACACAAGCAGCAGATAGAATAAAAATCAAGGAGAAGATAACCCATTTAGATATCCTAGTCAATAATGTAGGTATGAATATTCCCAAGCCAACGCAGGATTTTAGTGCCACAGAAATTGCTACTTTATTGGATACTAATTTTGTTGCAAACCTAGAAGTGATCAGATTATTATTGCCTGTTTTAATAAAATCAGGGAATGCAAGTATCATAAATATTGCTTCTGTTGCAGGAGTGATGGATGTGGGAACGGGAAGTATTTATGGCGCTTGCAAAGCAGGGTTGATCCAGTTAACAAAATCTCTTGCTAGAGAATATGGGGGCAACAATGTTAGGGTTAATGCAGTTTCACCTTGGTTTACTGAAACAAGAAGAATCATCCCTATTCTAACTGATAAAGTCTATACCGATAAAATTTTAGCAGCTACTCCTTTAAATAGAGTGGCTAGCGCTGAGGAAGTAGCAGCAGCAGTAGCTTTTCTGGCTATGGATAAGTCTAGTTATATCACTGGGCAGAATTTAATAGTGGATGGAGGGATGGGGGCTTGATAGTTGATTCTCTAATGATAAGCTCTGTTGCAAGAATGATGGCATTTTCCTGAAAAACTGATTTCTTTTCTTTTATTGAATTGATCAATGTTCTTGCAGAAATAACACCCATGTCAAATCCTGGATAATTAATGGTAGTAAGATGGGGCTCAACTACCAGTGCAATTGGATCATTATTGAACCCTGCCACTGCAATTTCTTCAGGGATTTTCATTCCGGCTTTTTTTAATTCCAATATACATCCCACCGCACTAACATCATTTGCAGCAAAAATAGCATCTGGTTTTAGTTTTAATTGCAGCATTTTTCTTGCTGCAGATGCGCCTTCTTCCATACTAAGGTTTGTTGTAAAAAGATACTCTTCATAAAATTTCAACTTATAATCTTTCAACGCCTGTTTATAACCCATTAACCTTTCATAATAAACATCTCTTTTTATGGAAGCTGTTATATGAGCAATTCTTTTACAATTTTGTTGAATTAAGTGTTCTGTTAATTTATAAGCAGCTTTTCTGTTATCGATTTGAATATTTAAATGGTTACTATTTTCAAATGCACGATCGAAGAAAATAACTGGTATATTTTTTTTACTAAAAGGTTCGTAGTGCTTTATATTTTCAGTATCATATGCTAGGGACACTAATAGTCCATCTACTCGATTACTGAACATGGTTTTTACGTTTTTGATCTCATTCTCAGCTTTCTCATCTGATTGACTAATGATCAAACTATAACCTTCCTTGGTTGCAATACTTTCAATTCCAGAAATTACCGAAGACATAAAATTACTGGTGATCTTGGGGATGATAACACCTATCGTATTGGTTTGTTTTACCCTTAAATTCCTTGCAAAGTTGTTGGCACGATAATTTAGTGCCTCGGCCATTTCCAAAACCTTCTTTTTAGTTTTGGGTATCACAGCGGGGTCGTCATTTAAAGCCCTACTTACTGTTGCAATTGAAATCCCCAATTTATCAGCAATATCATAAATGGTTACTTCAGATTCATTGGTCATTATCAGTCTTTGAAGGAAAAAATATTCTTTCAAAGATAGGGAAACCTATTCTGATGCAAACCGACCTTTGCTAGCTTTAGACTTCAATACCAATTTAAAACTAAATTAACGCTTGTTTATTTGGCTTTTGCCTGATAAGCTTTAATTGATTCAGCCACATCCATCATTGTTGTAATCCAAATATATTTTTCATTTTGTTTGAGATAATGCAAGAACTTACTATGTTCCACAACAGACACATTTAGTGAGTTGCCACCACCTACACCATGAAATAATATGACCAGCAAAGAATTTGTTTCAATTGATTTCTTAACCCATTCAATCATTTGTTCTGAGCTATGATTGTTAACCACATAACAGTCAAAATTGTATAAATCTATTTTGTCAATAGTATGCATTTGGTTCCTTACTGCCCTTGCTGCAACAAAATTATTTTTCAAACTATCTATAAAAAAAACATCACCTACTTTCATATCACCACAAGTAAATGCAAATGTTCTTTTTGATTTACCATCAAGGGCTTGTAAAAAAATATTCGTCATTTTAATCTCATCAACCATTCGTTGTACTGTATAATTATTGAGATCATAATCTGATTTTACCCATTCTCTACCTTTCCCTCCCACACATGGATGGTATAAAGTATGATTACCCAGTTCATGTCCATTACTTGCAATGCTTTTCCAGTCATTCAATCGATCTTTAGCAAAAAATGCAGTTAAATAAAAAGTTGCTTTAAGATTCAATGAATCTAAAACAGGAATGGCATTGTCTAGTTGTTGAGGAAGTGCATCATCATATGTTAATACAATGGCGCTTTTTTTTGAATTCCATGTATTTGCATTTTGTGCGGTTACAGTAAAGATGAAAAAGCTATTCAAAAATAGAAAAACGAATAATGTTTTCATAATAAAGAGAATTGAAAACTCGGTTATAGTTTATTTTAAAATTTTGGTTGCCCATGGAATAAAGTATTTGAAATTGAGAGCGTCAGTATGACCACCATCATGTTGTCTCCATGCAAGGGTTCCATCTAGCATACTGGTATTGAATGCGGGCATTTTTTCAGTTTGATAATCATTAGTAAGCCCAAGGTCTTTAACACCTAATAATTTGAAAGCAGCGCCTGCTGCAATGGTAGCCATATAACTGCCTTGTTGATCAAGCCAATTGGCGTCTCCTTTTTCTGGTATGCCATAGCTGATGAATGTGGCTCTTGGTGCGCATAGCGCAATTAAATCATGCGAATCAACTGGCAAATCACATCCAGTTTTAGTACCAAATACAGCATCTGATGCACCATACTTCATATAGTTTCCAGCCATCCAATAATATTCACCTCCAGTAAGACTTTCTACCGCTTCACCAAATACCCTTCTATGAATAGTTGCTCCACCTTTACCGGAAGAACCAATTAATCCTACCGCGAATCTTTGTTCAAAAGCAAGTGTTACCAATGCTGCTTTTCCATAACGTGATACGCCTTCAATGCCTACTTTTTTGGCATTGACCAAACTATCTGTTTCCAGATAATCCAATCCACGAGCAGCACCCCAAGCCCATGCGCGTAAGGAACCCCAATCGTCTGGTTTGCGTGGCTGACCCTTATTGACAAGCCCAATAATGCCTCTTGTCATACCAGCACCATTATCGGCCTGTATGCTATTTGGGTCTATTGTTACATAACCCCAACCAGCAGCCAGTAATTGTTCTGTGGGTGATGGATCACCTGCAGGTGGGGGGGCAAAAAAGTTAGGCACTGCTAATCTTGTGATGGGTGAATAAGCAGGATATTGGTCGAATATTGATTTTAATTCTGGATTATTTTTAACCATCATTTCTTTAAAAGCGGTATTCAGTTTTTCCATCTGATCTGGAGAAGGTTGTGCAGGGGCGGGAAAACTTGGTCTACCGCCAAACATCATTAAAATAGGCACAGGGCCTTTTACATTTGTGGGTACAACCAACATCATATTGATGTCTACATTAATCAAAGGGTATTCACTATTGTCAACATGGCCTACTAACATTTTTACTATGGCGGGGGTGCGACCAATAAATTCACGATCCGTGATTTTTACAATCCAAGTAACTTTGGGTAAGTTTTTAGGCAGTCTACCATAGACTTCTCTTTCTAGGTCTTCTACAATTTCGTGGCGGCGATTATTCCACCACATATCTTGGTTGGTAATTTTTTCTCCTTTTTTATTGGTTAGCAAATCTGGTAAGAGTGGACAAGGGTTAGCTAATGATTGGTCATAGTTTGCATGATTTGCATCAGTGGCATTGCCGCTTGGACCTGGTCTTAGTTGTTTAATACCCAACTGCTGCATCATATTTGCATGGTCTTGTTGCGCAGCAAAAGTTACTAATGGGAGATATTTGCTACTATCTATTTTAGCAGTTTGAGCATTAACAGTATAAACAACAATTGTCAATGATAAAAGGAAATAAACTTTTCTCATAATTAGAAATTGTGTAGTTAAAATATGCTTATTGATCTGTCCTAAAAGGAGATGCTGGTAGTCCTTCTTTGTTAGATAGATTTGCTCCTGCAGGGTTATCAGCCCAGGCATACCTTACAAACAAAGGGTTAGTAATTGCATCATTCCAAACTATTACATGATTGCCCTCAATTTTTGCTTTGGCCCAAACAAATTTCTTTTCTGCTCCCGCAATGGAGAAATAGTTTAATTCTTCTCCATCGCTGCTTACTAAACCGGTTCCGATATTGTTGAAGGAGATATTGATTTTATTACCTTCAACGGTTGCAGTTTGAAAGATGGGGCCTGAATAAACAATCTCCTTCTGTTGATAGGCAATTTTTTCTGCAGCTAGGAATAATCTGTCGCCTACTTCTTTCTTTCTGTCGGGATGAATATCATTCCATTCGCCAATGTCAATAGCAACGGCCATGGCTGAATTGGGTATGGATAAAGATTTTAATTGTGCTTCTCTGAATGCAGCCCACTGACTTTCTGATGGCAAATAATTCATGTCCATAAAGCCTGGCAACTGTACATATAAAAATGGGGCATCATTATTTTGCCATTTGTTTCTCCAGTCTTTAACTAGAGCCGACTGCAATTGCATATATTCATTAGCTCTGCCCGAATTTGCTTCGCCTTGGTACCATAGAAAGCCTTTACAAGCATAGTTTGTAAGCGGGGCAATCATTGCATTGTATAAGGCGATCGGCTGATTTTGAGCAGATACAGGGCTTGGTCCGAATTCTCTTTGCGGAATAAACACTGAACCAACTTTATATTTCCATTCTCCTCTGAGGTCAATGGTCTGGTTGTTGGCGATTAGGTGGTAAGGTTTGTCTGGAACAAAACCGCCTTTGCCTGCATTGTTTTGTACCCTCACTGTAATGATATTTTTTCCCGCGCGCAAAATACCAGGAGCAATGGTATACCTTCTTTGAGGATACATGTAAGTTGTATTGCCTATAGCCGTACCGTTGATGTATACATTATCCGCGTCAACAATCCTGCCTAAGAATAGTTTTGCTGAAACATTTGTCATGGATGCGGGAATCTCTATTTCCTTTCTGTACCAAACAATACCGTCTAATTCTTTGATACCTTGGTCTTCCCAGAAGCCTGGAACATTTATGCTGTACCAACCTTTGGGAACAAAATTAGCATCGTACCATTTGTTAACCATTCCTTTATCCTCTTGCCTTGGTGGCCTGCTTGCATTAAACGCTGCGGATCTTCTTATCAGGTCATTGATATAGGCACTGTCTTTGTTTTTCTTAATCAGTTGTTGGATGCTGGGAAAATCTTTAAACCCTTCTTCACTGATCCATGCTTCAATAGGAGTACCCCCAACACTTGCATTGATTAAACCAATGGGGATATGATATTTTTCATAGACTTTTTTTGCAAAGAAATAGGCAACTGCAGAGAATTGTAAAATGTCTTGAGGGTTGGCTGATTTCCAAAAACCAGTTGTTAGATCTTCATGTGGTTTGTTTAAATCAGTTACATTAGGAATCCAAAAATGCCTAATCTCAGGATTATTTGCTTGGGCAATTTCATCGGCATACAGTACACTATGCAAAGTCATCTGATGCACCATATTTGATTGGCCAGAACAGATCCATACATCGCCAGCCAAAATATTATTGAGCACAATGGTTTGTTTATTATTGCTGATCTGCATGGAATAAGTTTCGCCTGCTTTAATTGCATCAATAGTGGCGATCCATTTCCCATCCTTACCAGTTGTAGCGGTATATTTCTGATGATTGAACTGGATTTTTATTTTGTCTTCTGGCAAAGACCATCCCCAAATATTTAGCGGTATATCTCTTTGTAAGATCATGCTGTCTCGAATCAATTTTGGTAGTCTTAATTGAGCACTTGCTTGCATGTAATTGCATAGTATGCTACTAACAAACAATACAAAATATTTAAGTTTCATCTATTGTTATTTTTCAGTTTCAACTAATGTTATTTTTAAATTTCATCTATAATTATTTTGAAAACCTCTATCATAATTTATATGGGTCAATGGTTTTTATTTTTCCTTTAGCATCGTATTCTAACTCGGTAACTTTTACACTACGCAAATGTGTTACGCCCTTACTCAAGCAGCTATCATGATAAAATAGATACCATTTATCTTTGTACTCACAAATGGAATGATGCGATGTCCAACCAACCACTGGGTTCAAAATTCTACCTGTGTAAGTGAAGGGGCCGTATGGATTATCACCTATTGCATAACACAAGTAATGCGTATCGCCTGTAGAATAGGAGAAATAATATGTTCCATTATATTGATGCATCCAGGATGCTTCAAAAAACCTTCTATCATTATCGCCTTGCAAAAGGGGCTGGCCATTTTCGTCAAGAATAACAATGTCTTTGGCTTCTTCAGCAAACTCCAATAGGTCATCGGTCAACTTGGCTACTTTAGCGCATAAAGAAGGTTCATTGTTGGCAGGTAAAAATGCCGTAGGGCTTTCTGGCTGCGCTCCTTCATAAACACCGTTTCTCCAACGTTGTAACTGGCCGCCCCAAATTCCTCCAAAATACATATAGTATGATCCATCATTGTCTTTGAATACAGCAGGGTCTATGGAAAAACTGCCTTTCATGGCTGCTGGTTGAGGGGTAAAAGGACCTGTAGGAGTGTGGCTTACCGCAACACCAATTTTAAAAATTCCATCGTATCCCTTTGCAGGGAAATACAAATAATATGTACCGTCTTTTTCTGCTGCGTCTGGTGCCCAAAATTGTTTTTCTGCCCATGCAACATCTTTTACGTGCAAAGCAATTCCGTTGTCCACGGCATTTAAGTTGAGCGGAGAATCCATTGATAAGATATGATAGTCTTCCATGGCAAAATGACTTCCTAGGTCGTCAAATGCGTCGCCCGCATCAATATCATGTGATGGGTAGATATAGATTTTTCCATTGAATACATGCGCAGAAGGATCTGCAGTGTAGATATGAGATACCAATGGTTTTGAGATGGCCCTGCTATTTAAATCGTCAAAATCAATATGTTCAATACTTTCTTCAGGCATAAAATATGAAATTGTATATGTCCTAATTTATTTCCTTTGTAAAAACCTATTTTTTATTTTTGTAATAAATCTTATTTACTTCTTTTTATTTTTAGATCTGCTTCAATTTGAAATTCCATTTTTTTGTCGATCGCATACCAAAATAAGAGTGCTGCACCAGCAATGAAAATTAGTCCGGGTACAATAGTTGCTAGGAGTTTAATTCCGTTTACGGCAGAATCAGTTTGAACAATTGCATCTGCATCATATCCAAAAAAGCCCAATAGCCAAGCGCTTAAGGCACCTCCAACACTGAGTCCCACTTTTAGGCCAAAGATCATAGCAGAAAAGATAATGGCTGTGGCTCTTCTATTATTTTTCCATTCACTGTAATCAGCCACATCGGCAATCATTGCCCAAAGTAAGGGGATGGTGATGCCATAAATTAAACCATGAACGGTTTGCATGAATACAAAGGGACCAACAGCGGTGTTTGGATAAAAACTAATGGCAATTAAACAAAGGGCGGATAGGGTTAAAAATATCCCGAATACATTGCGTTTGCCATATTTATCGGCCAGGAATTTTGAGAAAAAGATCCCTACAATCATGGCGAAAGTGCTGCAAGCGCCTACAATACTAGAAACCGCATAGGGTGCACTGCCTGATTTATAAAATTGTTCAAAGGCTTCTTTGCCAAAAGTGTTGCTCATACTTTCTAGAAAATGTTTAAAACCAATACTGTCTAGAAAAGAGGTTTCGCTTGCTTCCGTTAAATAGTTTTTCAGATAAAAAATATTCATCCCTCCCTTCATGGAAAGTGTAATAAACACCAATATGGTTAATACCAACATAATGATCCAGGGCTTGTTTTTTGTAAGGTCAGCAAGATCCTGCGATACGGGTGTTTTTTGTTCTACAGGGGGAACGATCCTTTCTTTGGTTGTTAAGAATGTAATGAGAAAACAAATGATACCTGTAATAGAAAACACCAACATTACTTTTTCAAAACCAGCGGCTTTATCTCCATGACCCACAGAAATGGCCATCGGCAATAATAAAACCTGGATAATAAATTGCGCTACCATTACTGCAACAAAACGATAAGCAGAAAGACTGTTTCTTTCTTTCATGTCTCCGGTAAGTACACCGCTAAGTGCAGAGTAGGGGAGGTTGTTTGCAGAATAAACAATGACCAATAAAAAATAAGTAACAAACGCATAAATCACTTTTCCTGTTTCACTAAAATTGGGTGTAGAAAATGCCAGTAATGCAATTACTCCAAAAGGGATGGCAGTCCACAATACCCATGGTCTGAACTTACCCCACCTGGTATTGGTACGGTCTGCAATAGCACCCATGATAATATTGAAAAATGCTCCTACAATACCGCCTATAAGTATTACCAGGCTTGCTTTTGCAGGTGGAATCTTGTAAATATCTGTATAGAAAAAGGCGAGGAAAGCCATTAAAGTTTGAAAGATGAGATTGGCGGCTAGGTCGCCTAGACTATAACCAATTTTTTCAACCACAGAAAGTTTTTGTGAAGCGGTGTTACTCATGATTAATGTTTATTGGATTAGTGAAAGTTCCTTGTTAATTATTTTTTTGCTTTGTTAGTTCAAGGATTTTAGTATGTGCTTCTTTGGGTTTATAATTTCTATCAAACAATAAAGGGTAATTGGTTCTGCCCCTAATAGGCCAGTCATTTAACCAAGACTGGCCATCATTCAAGCCCCAGAAGGTAACACGACTAACCACCTCTTTATGTTTTAAAAACAATTTAAAAAGGGCTACATATCCTTTGGTAAAAACAGCCTGAGCAGAGTCGGTTAAGCCAGAAGTATAAGGATTCATCTTAGCGCTATTTTCGGCCCTTGCACTTACATCTGCGGTGTTGGTATCCCAAGGATTGGGTAATACACCAAGGTCTAATTCTGTAAACATCACTTTTATTCCCAGTTTGCCAAATGCTTCAATGCTTTCTTCAATATTTTTAAAAGGGATATTATTAGCCCGCCAATGGCCCTGAATTCCTACTCCATCGATTCTTACTCCTGCAGCCTGAATTTTTTTAATTAATTCAATGGCACCAGCTCTTTTCTTGGGTTCTTCAATATTGTAATCATTATAATAGAGTTGTGTATTTGGAGCCGCTTTTTGTGCCAGTTTAAATGCTGCTACAATATAGTCGGGACCCAATAACTGTAGAAAGATTGAATTGCGCATTGTGCCGTCTTCATTCAATGCTTCGTTTACCACATCCCATGAATAGACCTTTCCATCATATCTTGAAGCAATTGTAGTGATATGATTTTCAAAAAAGGTTTTCAAGCTGTCCCCATTTTTAATCTGCCTAACAAATGCTGGCAATTGGCTATGCCAGATAAGGGTATGGCCATTGATTTTGATATCATACTTTTTTCCATAAGCGACAAGTTTGTCGGCCAGATCAAAATGGTAGATATCCCACCCCGGATGGATAATTTCAGCCTTCATGATATTCTCTGGCGTGGCAGCATTGAATTCTGCTGGGATAATCCTAGCAGAATTCGGTTCTCTTTCTTCAATTTGTGCCGTATTCATTGCAGTACCAATTAGGAAACTATTTTTATAGCTTTCTTTTAAACTAGTTGATTGAGTACTGGTTTGCGATAAGGAATAATAACTTGTAAATGTAGTAATAGCAAGCAGTGCGGCAATTTTAGAACGAAATGGTTTTAACTTTTCCATGTTGACATTTTGTTGTTGAATTATTTAAGTTTAGTTTCTTCTGGGCCTAGATAACTTGGTTTTAAACCACCTAAGTCGGCAATAATTTTTTGCAATACTATTCCTGAATCAATCATCCAATATTTGATGGTATGTTTTCCTGGTTTTGTAATGATATGCTTGGTGGTCTTGCCGATGATATTATTTGCTACCCAGCCCCTCCAATTATTCTGATCATTTAATCCTTCATTGATATTGATTATTTGAGGTTGTTCATCGTCAATAGAAATGGCGCATTTTAAACCGTCAGTATTTTGGAAGTTCAACGTTGGAGAGAAGTAGGTATTGAGTTTTATGTTGCCGCTATCATAAGTATAGATTTCATATTGTAGTGAAGCAGAGTTTTCTGTTAGCTTTTGGGATGGAGTATTGACTGGGAAAGAGCTAACGCCAGCATTGCTTCTGCCAATATTTGGAATGATATTCCATTCAACCCCATTGCTGTTAATTGCTTTTGTAAAATTCTCTGCATTAATGGATACGTATCCATCCTGTTCAAAAAACAAATTCCTATTGCTGTCTTTAGGAATACTTGATTTTGCCGTGATGCTTTTGCCTTTGATGATAATGATGTCTGACTGGATAGAATCTTGTGAAACATATTTCACAGCAGGCATTTTATTAGTAAAAGGTTGTTGCCAATAGGTATAACCAATATGCGTTTGATCCATCATATGGTTCCATTTACCATTGGCAATCTGATGGTATTCTACACTTAACAAAGAATCCTTAAGATAAAGTTGTTTTGCTTTGTCGGCTAGTAGATTCGCATTTGCTTGAAAATACTTTGCAGCAAACTTATTCTGGGCAACGGTCAAATACAATTGCATTAAATTGGCAAATGCTTTTACGGGGTGCAATACCAATTCAAAATAAGCGTCTTTATATTCAGCAGGGATAGCGGTATTTAATCTCTCTGCTTCGGTCAATAATATTTCGAACTCAGTGTTTATTCTATTTGCTTCATTGTAGTTCTGCAGGCTAAATATTTCTTCATTGATCAATTCGGGTTTTCTAATTGCACTCAGTTGAGAATACCTTGCTATGATATTACCGATTTCTTTTGCGTTAGTTTTACCAAATTGTTCAGAAGTCCATTCAGTATAATAATCCATTAAATTCTTTTCATTCCATTTTTTGGTATCCCAAGCATAATCTAGGAAGAAACTGATTGGGAATTCCATTGGTTTCAAATCACCTACATTCACGATCCAGATTTTGTCAACACCGTATTCATAAGCCAGGTGCATTTGTTCCCAAACCCGTGAAATATTGTTAGTGTTGATCCATTTGTAATTTCTTGGGTCGCCTACATAATCGAAATGATAATAGATTCCGTAGCCGCCTTTTCTTTTGGCTTCGCCCAATTTGGGAAGCTTGCGGATATTGCCCCAGTTGTCATCACAAAGCAGTAGCGTAATATCGTCCGGAACACGCATTCCTTTGTCGTAATAGTCCTGCACCTCTTTATACAAAGCCCATAGTTGGGGTTGTTCCGAGGCTGGCTTTTTTGTTACATCGGTAATGATGTCTCGTTGGTCAGCAACTATTTTCTCCAGCAGAGATATGGCCGTTCCTTGGGTCATGGGTTCATCGCCATCGCCTCTCATGCCTATGGTGACAATACTTTCATGGGTTCCCATGTTTTCGATACCTTTTTTCCAAAAGCTTTTTAAGATAGAATCATTGGTGGTATAGTTCCAGGCACCTTTTCCATATCTTTTCCATTCCGTTTGCGCGCGCAACATAGGTTCGTGGTGCGATGTGCCCATTACTATTCCGTATTGATCAGCTAGAATGGGGTTTAATTTGTCGTCGTCATTGAATGCATTGCCCCACATAGCGGGCCAGAGGTAATTGGCTTTTAGTCGGAGTAATAATTCAAACATTTTTTCATAGACCAAGTGATTCACCCCACCGAATTTTTCTTTTGTCCAACCAGAAAATGCAGGCGCTTCGTCATTGATAAAAATGCCTCTGTATTTTACAGAAGGGGAGGCAAAATTGGTTACAGCTTTTAATATAAAGATTTCGTTTTTCTTTTTTGCAGGAACATCAGCCCACCAGTACCAAGGAGAAATGCCGATGCTTTTTGAAAATTCAAAAACACCAAAGGCAGTTCCTCTTTTGTCGCTACCTGTAATGATGATGGCGGAGGAAATGTTTTTTGAAGGATTTCTCACAGCTGCTATTTGAAAAGCTTCCCATTGATTTTTTAATTGTCCAATGCTAATCTTTTTTGAACGCGCCAATTGCTGAATAGTGGTAGAACTGTTGAGGCTGCCAATGATGATTAAATTATTTTTTGCCTGGTTCAGGTCGTGAATAATTTGGGGAATTCTTGAAGTAATAGATGTTATGTCTTGTTGTAATAGTTCTGCAGATTTTTGAACTAACCAATCATCTGCTTTGTCGGTATAAATATAGGTAGTTTGAGTTTGTGTACTGATGGGAATGTAATTAGCGCTTGCATGATTAATAACTGCTAGTTGCGTGAATGCAGCTGTTTTCATCCATAAAAAGAGTATTAGAAGGATTCTATTTTTTTTCATCAGGCAAGTATTTATTTTTTCGACAAAGCTGTAATCGGTTACATTGATGAGGTGATTTTCTGACCTTATTTTATTTATATTCTTAAATTTTAGTTGTTTAATTTAAGTGAAGATCCCCGCACTAATAATTCTGATTTGATCACTATGGAGCTAGTCAGTTTAATGTCGCCATTACCATTTAGGTGATTAATCAGATTCCTTGCAGCAACTTCTCCCATATTAAAACCAGGGTAATCAATGGTTGTTAATTTGGGTTCAACAATGGTACTTACTATATCATTATTAAATCCTACAATTGCAATATCGTCTGGTACTTTAATCCCCAATTCTTTAAGTGTTTGCATTACAATGGCGGCAGAAATATCATTGGTTATGAATATTCCGTCGGGTAAAGGTTTCATTTTAGCGATGAGTTTAGCAGTTTCCACACAAGCTTTCTTTTGGAGGTCATTGACAAACAGATAGCTTTCTTTAAACTTCATATTATTGTCCTTCAAGGCCGCTTTATAGCCTTCCATGCGATAGAAGTAAACGTTTCTTGTTAGGAAGCCTGTCATATGAACAATTCTTTTACATCCTTGGTCTATCAAGTGTTGCGTGGCTTCGTAACCGGCCTTTTGATTATTAATGATCACTTTGGTGCCGGTACTATTTTCTTCAACGCGGTCAAAGAAAATTATGGGGATATTTTTTTCTGTGAATTGGTCAAAATGGGCGAGGTTAGGAGTGTCGTAGGCAAGCGAGGCTATTAAACCATCTACCCGTTTGTGAAATAAGTTATTGGCATTGGCCACTTCTTTTTTACCCGACTCTCCTGAGTGAGCAATAATAATGTCGTAGTTGGTTTCTGATAATACCTTTTCTATGCCTGAAAGCACCGAGACCATAAAATAGGAATTCAGTTCGTGCATCATTACCCCAATAGTATGGGTTTTTCTTTTTCTAAGGCTACTAGCAAAATAGTTGGAACGATATCCTTTCTTTTCAGCAAGGTCTAATATCCTCTTCTTGGTTTTGGCACTAACTACCGGGTCATTTTGTAAGGCTCTACTAACTGTTGCAATAGAGCAGTTTAATTCCCTGGCAATATCGTAAATGGTTACTTCTTTTACCATACAATCGTATACATTCATTAAGATATGTTGTAAAGCTAACAAAAATAATGTTTTAGAAAAATAAATGTAAACGGTTACATTGTATTAAATAATATAATTATTTGAAATGCCAGACTTTGACTGCGTATACGAATTTGGTTGTGTAGCGAAATTCATTCAAAACGTAGCCAATCTACAGCTACTTTTTTGTCCCTATTTGAAACTATAAATAGGTTCTGTTGATTTGTTTCAAATTTTATCTGAAATGTGGAAATAGTCAAAATCTGCATATCCACCAGGTATTTTTGATGCGTAGTTGAAAAGCCCAAATCGATAGCCCATGAAATGTTCCATCAAAGTATATTCCATTTTTAATTGGCTACCAATTTCAGTCCACAGTTTTCCATCATAGCTATAATAAAAATGTGCTAGATCAATTTTATTTCTAAAATCGCATTCAATCTTTAAGTACACATTATTTTGATTAAGAGGGATACTTTGCAACTCAACTGGCGTATTGCTTTCGGCACTTACCATGAATAAATATTTGGATCCATTCATTATCTTTACACCTACTTGTCCAAATTTCCTTTGCAAAACACATAGGCCTGTAAAATCACCTTCTTTTAAATGAGAAACATCAATAAAAGTAGTGCCAGTGCAAACAGGACCAATCGTGCGTTGTGTTAATGTGTTTTTTGATTTCAAAAACAAGGTATCGATCCGTCCTGTTTTGAGTCTTAAAAAGCCTTTACGTTCTGTAATAGACCATAAATTATTATCAGGATTATGATTCCATTGCCATACGAGGGGCAGGGTTGGGTCGCCTTTTTTTCTATTAAATTCATCGGAGTTTACAATGCCAGGAATCAAACCTTTACTAGCAGGTAAGTTAAGTGTTTCAGGAACTTTACCATTTATTCCTAATACTGGCCAACCATCTTCCCATTTAACTGGAACCAAATAAGGGATTCTACCAACTGAACCATAATCACGAAATAGATAAGCATTCCATGTGCCATCAATCATATCTATTAATCCCCCTTGTGCAACTCCTAAATCTTGTAAACCAATTTTTCCAATCCAAGGGCCAGTGATTTTAGCTGATCTGTGTATTACAACCGTGCGCATTCCACCAGGAGGCCATGTAATATTGAACAAAAAATATTTACCATTTATTTTATAAAGTTGAGAACCCTCTGCACCTAGGCCGCCTTTTTTTCCTTCAGGCAAACTCGGTATACTTGCATTTTCTATCGCAACTTGATTAATGCCACCTTCTTTCACGCCTGAAAGATCTTCCTTTAATTCAATCAGATTTAGTTTGCCGTTACCGTATATTAAATACACTTTTCCATCATCATCAAAAAACAAGGAGTGATCGTGATAGGCTGGTTTAAATGCATTTCTTTTCCAAGGTCCTTTCTCTATATCTTTTGTAGAATAGATATAAGTGGTCCCTGTTGTTTGCGCAAATGTGCTCACATAAAATGTTCCGTTATGATAACGGATACAACTGGCCCATGAACCTCTTCCATAGGTACTTTTACCATTAATTAGATTCATGGCATCCATATTTGCTAATGTATCATATGCATAATTGATGAGCTGCCAATTGACGAGGTCTTTCGATTTCATAATAGGCACACCTGGGCTCATATGCATGGTGGTACTACTCATGTAATAGGTATCACCCACACGAACCATTGACATGTCAGGTACATCCCCATAAATGATCGGGTTTTTAGCTTTAAAATTTTCTTGAGCAACTATTGTGCCTAACCAAAACAATGTCATCAAGAGGATGAGCCCTTTGTGTATGTTCTTTAGCTGCATATTTTATATTTTATTTTATTGATCAATATTTTTTTAATGCCTTTCATTTTGGTTAATCAGTTGCTACATTCTTTTTAATCAATCTGATGTAATAAATACCACCAGCAATACTTTGAGGCAAAGACTGAATTTTAATATTAATTTGCGTCTTTTGATTGATCAAAGAATTTGGAATTACATATTCAACATCATGAAATTGCTGATCCTTCCATTTGTCGGAAATATTTTCTGTAATCAATTTTTGATCGTCAATATAAATCTCAAACTGTCTATTTCCTTTTTCATTTCCCCAATACCTAACCAGAAGGCTACAATTAGTTTCCTGTTTCGTATTAAGTTGATAGCTGAAATAACCACCATTTCTTGCGTCACGCCAGAACGCATCGAGAAAATTTCCTGTATTTGAATTTAGTTTTTGGATTAAATGATCTGCCTCTGGTTGTTGTTCACCTGGTGCAACAAAATCGATAGTTCTTTTTTGAAGAGCAAGATCATTCTTTTCTTTTACTGATATTGAATCTATATAAGCTTGATGTTGATTTTTGGTTAAAGTCATCCAATACATCATATATCTGGAATCGTGAATGGTATAAAAAGGCTGTAATAAAAGGTCTTGAGCATTGATCAATTTTACTTGTTGGAAAGTAAAATTCAGAGGCTTACCTACAAGGGGTTTAATTTTTCCAGATAAAGACAACAAACTATCATCAATAATAATGGGAGTTTGCTGGAGGGGCAATTTTTTTCCTCCTGCAATATGTGCCCAACGACTATCATCTGCAATGAGGCCTATAAGGTCTTCATTATTTGTTTTAGCTCCCAATAAAATAGGGCCATACATAAATGCAATATAATTTGATACATTTGGAAGTTGTACAACCGTATTAGTCATTGGAAGTGAAACTTGAATTTGATCCCCCTTTTTCCAAAATCTTTCAATAGCTATATAAGAGGAGGGAGACGAAACCTGCGTTATAATTTTGCCATTTACAGTTATTTTGAAGGTTCCTTCTTTTACCCAATATGGATTACGGATCATTAATGTAAAACGCGCAGCACCTGATACTACTGAAATTTTTGATTGCTCTTCATTTGGGAATGTTGTTTCCTGCTTGAATTGTATTCTTTTTTCTTTCCAATTTAGGGTAGATGCAATAAAAAGATTAACAAATAAAGAATCGTGTTGATGGGTATATATGAATTGATTGTATTTTCCATGATTTTCCATGCCACTTCCTACACAACACCACATGCCCTGATTGGGTGCTGAATACACTCTATAATGATTGGGACGTGCGGGTGTGAAATATACATAACCTCCATGTTCCGGATGTTGTGTTGATAATATATGATTGAATAATGTTCTTTCATAATAATCCGCATATTTTGCCTGAGGATGCATCCTGAATAGGTCCTCTGTCAGTTTTAGCATGTTATAAGAGTTACATGATTCTGGCCCTTCCACATCATTTATAAAATCATTATTGGAACTAATACTCGGGAAAAATTCCCTTCTACTGTTTCCTCCAAAAGCAAGTGAGCGATTTGTGGTAACTGTTTGCCAAAAAAAGCTTCCTGCTTTCTCGTACAATTGGTCGTTTGCAACTTCGGCTATCCGTTCAAACCCAATGGCTTTTGGAACCTGCGTATTGGCGTGTTTATTATCTAGGTTATCATTTTCTGCCGACATCGCATCCAACAACATTCTATGTGAAAACCTTTTTGCTGCTTGCAGGTATTTTTCATCATGCGTAATTTGATAGGCATCCGCAAATATTTCATTCATGCCCCCTTGTTCCGTATCTAACATCGATTGCATTTGTTTATCTGTTAGTGCGGCTGTAATATTGATTCCCCAATTACAAAATTTCAGGAATAGTAGTTTAGCATCTTCATTTCCAGTATAAGACCAAGCATCTCTTAACCCAGCATACATTTTATGAACATTGTACCATGGCACCCAAGCAGCTTTAAAGGCATTAAAATCGGCTATCTGCAATGTGCTCCATATCTTCTGGCCATTTGGTACCGCACCAACATATCCTTTGCCCCAATCGGGGTTATTGCGCGTATTAGCATCTTGGCAAGCTTTTAATTCAGAAAGCATATAGAGCAAACGTTTTTTGCATTCTGGGTTGGTTGTGGCAGCATAGTTCATTGCCAAGGCTGATAAATAGTGGCCTCCAATATGACCATCCAATCCATCCCAATTAGCGTAAATCTTTCCTTTAGGGGTAAGTCCTGCTTCTTTTCTATAACCTGCTAGCAAACGGTCAATGTCATATTTCAAAACTGTTCTGATATTTAGATCCCGTGCGTGTTTAAATGGACCATCCAATAGGGTAACATCAGACAAGGGGAATTCATTAGTGCATAATTTTTCTTGCGCATACAGTTTTCCAAATACCCCAAATAGGCATACCAATAAGAGCGTACCCCCATAAAAGTGTTGATTTACTATTTTTTTTCTGATAAACATTTCTTAAATAAATTAATGGTAATCGTATGTATTATTTATTTTAATTGAAATTTATTTAATATTGTTTCCTATGAATTCTAATTATTGAGAACTAATGTTGTTACACTTTTTTCAGGTATTTCTATTGTTGTTTTATTGTTTGTGATAGTTAGTGTTTTTTTCGATAAATTAATAGACAAGGATGTGGTATAGGAGCTGCCAGAAGAAATGAGTAGTCCGTTAATTACAGTGTTGTAGGTTATAGAAGGATCGGTATTTATAATAACAATTACTGTTTGAGTATCTTTTTTAAATGCCAAAACTTTAAGTGATGTGTTTGCAGTATAATCAGCATTGATTCTAACATAACCTGGTCGTATAAATTTAGAAAAATGTGAAAAGGCATACCCTCTTTTTAAGACTTCTCCATTAGTTGATCCTTCTTCTCCATCGCCAATAAATGAATAATACCTTTGTAAATACCACCATATATATGCATTCCAATTATTGGATAGTACTTCTTGAATTGACCCAAGCATTTTAAGGCTTTCATCCCATTTATCAGATTCAGAATAAGTACTCCATTTTGGAGCACCAGCATTTCCAGTATTTAAATTCATTAAATATTCGGTCATCCATATCTCTTTATTCTTTTGTTCTGCCAATGGAAATTTTGCAATGCCACCTCCATAGATATGACCAGCTACAATACTAAGTTTTGATGCCGCTTGATCGTTCATTAAAATAGTATTCGTAAAATTTTGATTGAAGTTTAATGACTCCGGAGCTGCCACTTGAACGTTAGAGATCGTACCAGGAGCGTTTAAGAAATTGATCATATCATCTGCCGTCCAATCACAGGATTCATAAGTTGGCTTCCAGTCTGGTTCGTTTTGAATAGATACAACATCTATTTTAGCGCCATTGGTGGACATGTAGCTGACAAAATCATTCATGTAATTTTTATATGCTACATAATTCTGCGATAATAGGTGGCCTCGAACATCACTGTTATTGTCTTTTAGAGAAGGTGGGGGCGACCATGGAGAGGCAAGAACTTTTACTCCTCTTTTATTTGCTTCTTTTACCGCTTCAAGAATAAGGGGCCATTCAGTTTGGTTGGAGGATAATCTAACCCTAAAAATGCTGAGTCCTAATTCACCATCCCCCAAACCAAAGGCTTTTTGGGCTTCAGCAGGTTTTAAAGATGTAGTTCCCCACATACGGTTTGCACCTCCAAAACCAGTAATAGTTTGATAAGTTGTTGAAGGTATAATCGTAACTGCAACAGAAATGGGAGTTACAGGTGCTGGTAATGGTGTAGGAGTTGGAGTGGGTGATCCAACTTTTCCTTTGCTGCAAGAATAAATAAAAATGCAAACAGTTATTAAGTATAGATATTTTTTCATTGTGACCTTTTAAATCAATTCTAAAAAAAGTGTATTCGTTTTTATTTTATGAACCGAAAACATTTAATCAATAAACTGCTTTCGTTTCCTTTGTTATATTTAATAAAGACATCATGATGTCCAGTAATTCTTTTAATAGATCTGGTAAACGATTTCCATTTGTTTTCTCCTGTAATTTCAATAGGTATAGTTGCTATTAATTTTCCTGACTTTAAATCATCTATCCAAACTTCTATTGTTCCTTTTGCGATAGCAGAAGCTGTTATTTCGATAGAGGAAGCTGGAATCTTTCCTAATTCAACACCTGAGAACATCAACCATCCACCATTTGAAGATGTGTTTGTAACAAATGTTTCCGCATCTTTTTTAAGCTTTTTTATACCATAGTAATTAGAAAATCCAGCAGCAGCCATAGTAGAGAAAGCGTCCTTGCAAATAAATACATCGAAATCTGCAGACTTACCTTCCGCAAATAATCCGATACTAGTGCCCACCCATGAATTATAATTTGGTTGTGTTTTATCTAAATGAATGGAATTAATTGGTGCACCTAATGAGATCCATTTATTTCCATCTTTACTATAATAAGCAAAGAGTAAATGTGCATTTCTTTCAATTTTTAACCATACCATATTACCAACAGGATTATCAAACACCCTTATTGCAGAATCTAATTGAAAGATGATTTTTTTCCCATTTGCAAAACCAGCATATAGTTTAACGATCACTTTTTGATTACCGTTGGTTAGATATAATCCAGCTTTATTGGAAGTATCTCTTGCATCGATTTCTACCTTTGTGATTGCCGAATAGAAATGATCTGTTTCTTTTTGTACAATATGCGTACGAATGCTGTCTGGATTTAATCTGATCCAACCTTTTCTTGCTGTAAGTGAATAATTATTTGCAGCTTTTCTTGTTAAGAAATGCCAATGCATCCCAAGAATTTCATGATCAAAATAGTCGCTTTGTACATTTCTCCATAGAATATTCGTATTGGGCAAATTCGGTCTTTCGATTGGTTGAGTTGTTGGTGCCATACCCCAAGGGCGATCGCCTTCCCATGTTACTGGGTATAGTGATGTTTGACGGCCCATGCCTGACCAGTCATCAGCTGCATACTTTTCATAACTCTGGCCAATCGTCCACCAGGTACCATCTGATAATTGCAATGGAGCAGCAATATGATTGGGCCTACGGAAGCCAGCATCTGGATCTGTAATTGGTTTAAAAAAATCACCTAACCTTTCCCATTTGGTTGAATCACTCGTTAATTCTTTTGATCTAAGCACATATTGCCCTCCAGAAACATCTCCAGCGGGTAAATAAAAATAGTAACCGTTTCTTTTACACATCACCGGACCCTCAGCCCAGCTATACTGCAATTTTGCATTGATCCAATCTAGATTAATTACGGTATCTGCTAATTGTCCATCTTTTCCTAGTGCTTGTAAACGATTGGTTTTTTGTCCGTTTTTAATGACCATATAAGGTTTGCCATCATCGTCAACAAAAATGGCATTATCATAACCTAGAGGGCCAGTTACTGGATTCTCTTTAACTTTTACTGGATCTGACCACGGACCTTTTGGATTATCTGCTTTGCAAAACCATTGACCTCCAGAAGAAAAATAAATCCAATATGAACCATAGAAATAAGTGATGGCTCCTTGCCAGATGCCGCCTGACGGACGATCAGCCACAAAAGAAGCAGCTTTTGATGGAGTTACTACTCTTGCAATAATTTCCCAATGCACTAAATCGGTTGAATGGTAAATGGGTAAATAGGGATTGAAATGAAATGAAGAGCCACAATGATAAAAATCGTTTCCAACTTTTAATAGGGTAGGGTCGGGATGGTCGCCAGGAAGAATTGGATTTGTATAGGTATTTACTTGTTCAAAATTGGTATTATTAATTGTATTTTTTTGAGCATTAGCAAATTGTAAATTTGAAATTGCAAATAGATAAAAAGTTAATAGTAAGAGAATTATTTTTTTCTTCATAAAAATTCTTTAGTCAGTTAATTGGTAATTCTATTTCAATTCAAGTACTGCAACACTAAAAGCCACCATAAATACAGTGTCCTAAATGCTCAGCAAAATGGCCATAGATATTTTTATTGATGGTGTCTTTAGCTGTATTCAAATTAAGGCTGATACTTGTTTGAGCCGAAATTGAATTTGTTGAAAAACAAGTGGTAATCAAAAAAGATACTATTACTGTTCGCATTTTAACTACTTGAAAAGGAATGTATTCAGCAGAAATATTTTTTGCACATCTGGTTATCCTGAAAACATAGCCTGCTATTGTTAGTTTCAAAAACCATCTAATTGACCATCTGTATTTCATGAAATAATTATTTTCCCTTATTTCATATATGGTTACATCTCGTTTAATCTTCATAATGTAATCGGTTGTAACAAATTTCAACAAAAAAAGCATAATTCAACTTTTTATTTATTTCACTCAAAATTCCTGAATTTAGATCGAGTGAATTATTGCTTATTTAAACTATCCCTGAATTTTCAACAAGTAATAGGAAAATTTAGCACTTAATGTTATTTGGCCTTTTGTAATACCTAGAAATATAAAAAAGGGTTTGAGCGATAGGTAACTTGAATTAAGATTTCAATATTATATTTGGAGTATTAACATTGCTTAGAATATTGCGGAATATCACTTAATAAGTTTTATTAAAATGGCATATTCGTAGCAACCTAAGTTAAAGTGAGGCATTACGACATCTGTTTTATTCAGTTTTCAGGATAAATTCCAGATCCATTGGTAAAGAAGTTATTAATAGATGGTTGTCATAAATTAACTGGTCTGGTATTTTATCGGGAACGATCTTAATGCAGTTTAAGTACAACTAATTCCATTCAAAAGTTACTTATAATGAGTGTGTTATCAATAGGAGGAATACAATAAAAGGCAATCACAGCAGTAAGTACGTGGCTATTTAGGGTTAATATTTTGTAGACCTTTACAATTTTACTCAGCTTCCAATTGACTGAAATTAGGTCAGTTACAAAAGGATTTTCTTTCGTTTAGGCGGGCTATAAAATTTCTTAGACTATCGTTTCGGATGCTAATGGAATATATTTTACCCATCTCCACTTTGTAAAATTAGTCTGTTATTTTTCTTTCTTATTGATGTAGATATATTGCCTCATTTGGCATATGTTATGGATAGAAAAATGAACTTTAGTCCATTTCTTCAAGTACAAGGCAGGTGAGTTTGCTATAATTAAATAGACGCTTGCAGCATGCATATTTATCTTCTTTTTGAGAAATGCTTGTACATAATTATTTTGTTTTTAGCGATGGTTTTTGCCTGCTTTTGCATCAAATTTCTCTTATTTGGACTAATAGTTGGATTGATTCTAAATACGCAATTCAATGCAGTAACTGTATTATATGATAGCCTAGATATATTCGAATAGGTTGTTTGTTAGGCAGTTTACTAAGGGGTAAAGTGATCAAATATGGCGTAATTAAAAAAAATGTTGTAAACGGTTACATTTTTAAATAATTCTTGTATATTCGTTCCAGAATAATAAATTTTCAGAAAAAATAGTTGTTTTTTTAACCATTCGATTAGCTGCTGTATGGAAAATCCATTCTTTATAATTGGGGTAATTAGTGTGTTGCTAAGTCTCTATTGGGTTTCAATACTAGCTATATATATTCCCTCTATTCAGTCCTTTTTTTTACTATCAAAAATGCAATCGAAGGCATTTTATAATACTGCTGAAAACCCTAAGCAATGGTTATTCATCGTGCAACAATCTTGTGTACCATTTATTAAACCTTAAAACAACAGCCATATGAAAAAAGAGCCAATACTTCTTAGGAGCAAATCTCCTTAAAATGCATAAGATCATTATTGAATAACACAAGTATTAACGATTGTCAATCAAACAAACTGTTATGGAACAAAATATTATACATTTTAGATTTAACGCAGGACTAATGTTAAAGAAAATGGCATTTTTTCTGTTGTTTATTGCGCAGATGCTGTTTTTATCATCACCTTCTTTTGCGCAAACAAAAACTATTAAAGGCAAGGTAATGGATGATAAAGGTGCTGTAATTGAAGGAGCTTCTTTTACTTTATAAGGTTCTACTGTAGGAACTACTACAGTCAAGACCGGTCATGTTTCGTTGGCTGTAACCGGTATCCCAGTTTTGGTAATTTCCTATCTAAGTTTTGAACCAAAGGAAATTGCAGTTACTAATTCCTTAGAAGAAATCAGCGTAAGTTTAATGCCATTGTCAAAAGAGTTGGATCAAGTTGTAGTGGTTGGTTATGGTACACAGCGTAAAAAAGATCTAACAGGGTCAGTAGTTTCAATAAGTGCAAAAACATTGCAAGAAGTGCCAGCTGGTAATGCTGTTTCTCAATTGAAAGGTAGAGCCGCTGGTGTTTCTATTACAAACAATAGTGGATCAGTTGGGTCGGTTCCGCAAATTCGTATTCGTGGTAATAGAACTTTAACTACTGGTGCTGGTTCAAGTGATAATTTGGACGGACCATTATTTGTAGTTGATGGAATACCATTTGGCGGTATCAATGATTTAAACCCAGATGATATTGTCAGTATGGATATTTTGAAAGATGCATCTGCTACTGCTATTTATGGCTCACGTGGTGCTGGTGGGGTTATATTGATTACTACAAAACGAGGTAAAGTTGGAAAGCCAGTTATCAGCTTTGATGATTATTTTTCCTCTACTTCTGTAATGGGCAAATACAATGTGTACAACGGAGCGGAATATGCACAACTAAAAAGTGATGCGGCTACATTCAATCGATCTTCATGGCCAAGTAGTGGTGGTACATCCTCTTATTTACTTACAATACCTGAGAAAGATGCACTCGCTGCAGGGGTATCTACCAATTGGCAAGATTTAATTTTTAAAACAGGAAGCACCATGAACCACCAATTAAGTTTGCAAGGTGGTTCAGAAACAACGCAATATTCTTTAGGAGCAGGCTATTTTAAAGAAGATGGAATTATTCCAAATCAAAAATTCGATCGTTCTACATTACGTGTAACAATCGATCAAAAACTTGGAAATCGTGTAAAAATTGGTGTTAATAGTTTAAATACGCTTAGTTATACTAATAACCCTGGTGGTGGTGGAGTACCTGGAGGTTTAGTTAGATTAACTCCTTTAGCATCACCATATAATACTGACGGATCAGTAAACTTATATCCAGCTGCTGGTTCTATCGACGCAGCAATTGTTAGTCCTTTAACCTTAATAACTAAATCAGAGGCAATTTTATCAAAAAGCAGGTCAATTAGATCTTTTAATAGTGCTTATTTGGAAGTAAAATTAATCGAAGGCCTTCGTTATAGATTTAATGCTGGTTTAAATTATAGCCAATCTAGTTTTAATGGATATTCAGGTCCAAATACTTATGTAAATACTGCTACAGTTCAAACTTCTTCTAATGCAAATGTAAATAATACTGAATTTTGGAATTATAATTTACAACACTTATTGTATTATGATAAAGTAATTGCTCAAAAGCACAAAATTGGATTTACAGGCTTATTTGAAGTAACGAAAGACCATTCACAAGGCAGCAGCATGGCTATTACTGGCGTTCCTGCAGATTATATTGCTAGTGCCAATTTTGCTTTAGCAAGCGGTACACCAACAGCAAACGGTAGTTTTACAGAACAAGGATTAGTTTCATACATGGGACGTTTTAACTATGGATATGATAACAAATATTTATTTACTGCAACGTTACGAACTGATGGTTCATCTACTTTGTCGCCAGGTAATCAATGGTTTACTTATCCTTCTGTAGGATTAGGTTGGGTTGTAACGCAAGAAAAATTTATGCAAAATGTTTCTTGGCTTACAAGCTTAAAAGTTAGAGGAGGTTGGGGATTATCTGGTAACAGAAACGTTTCTCCATACGCTACATTGGGCGCATTGTCTGCTGGATATTACAATTTTGGAACTGCTGCAGCTGGACAACAATTGGCCTATACAGTAACAAGTTTGCCAGCAAATGGATTAGGTTGGCAATCTACAGAACAAGTTGATCTTGGGTTAGACTTCAGTATACTAAACAACAGAATTACTGCTAGTATTGATTATTATCAGCAAAAAACGAAAGACATTTTGTTATCTGTAAATCTTCCTCAAAGTAATGGTGCCGGTTCTACTTTGAAAAACTTAGGAAAGACCGAGTCGCACGGATTAGAACTTACTTTGAGTGCAGATGTAATTAAAAGTAAATCTGGCTTCAATTGGAGTGTTGATTTTGTTTACTTTTTTAACAGAGAAAAAATTACTCAGTTGAGTACTCCTACCGAACAGTCAATAAAAGGAAACGGTTGGTTTGTTGGTCAACCATTATCTGTAATTTATGACTATAAGAAAATTGGCATATGGCAATCGGAGGATTCCGCAAAAGGAATTATTGCTATACAGACATCGCCTGTCCAATATCCAGGACAAATTCGTGTGGAAGATATAGATGGCGATAATAAAATTACCGCTGCAGATAGACAAATTATTGGCAACTTTCAACCAAAATGGGAAGGAGGTTGGACAAACAGATTCAGTTATAAAGGATTCGATTTATCCATCGTTACATATGCGAAAATGGGTATGATGACGGCTGTTCCATATTTAACTGGTAACTCAACTGGTGCTGGTGGTTTTGCTTTCTTTAATCAAAGTCGCGTGAATCAAATTAAGGTGGATTATTGGACTCGTAGTAATCCTACTAATAATTTTCCGGCCCCTGATGCAGGAAATGCAGTAGCACATTTTGGATCTGTTTTAGGTTATCAAGATGGTTCATTTATTAAATGTAGAAGTATCAATATTGGGTATCAGCTTCCAAATAGTATCTTTTCAAAAACTGGAATTAGTGCTGCAAGATTCTATGTAAATGTGACAAATCCATTTGTTGTTTATTCTCCATTTGTTGATGCTGGTTTTGGTCCTGATCCAGAAGGAAATGCATATAATTCAAATCCTGTAACTCCATCAGGAGCTAGCGATGCAGGCGCGCCAACTAGACAAATTAGCGTTGATTTGAACAATCCTTCCACAAGGCAATTCACTATTGGATTAAACATTAAATTTTAAACCAATTAAACTATCTAATTATGAACTTCTATAAAAAAATAATTAACACTGTTCTACTTTTAACTGTAATTCTTGCAGTAGGAACAGGTTGTAAGAAATTGTTGGAAGAGCATCCGCAATCACAAGTTGTTCCATCATTTTTTGCATCATCCGCCGGAGTATTAGGTGGAGTTGCCGGGGTATATAATGATATCCGGTCTCAATGGGGAACGGAGGGCTTCACGAATGAGATGCAAGCAGGTACAGATGAGTTTTTAATGGGACAAAGTGGTAATTCTATAATAACCACTTACAACGGGCTTAACTCAACAAATTTTGGTGCTGCTTGGGGTACCGCATTCCAAGATATCAATACTTTGAATGGAGTGCTTCAGTATGGCCAAACTATAGCGGTAGATTCATTAACTAAAAAACAATATTTGGCTCAAGCCAAATTTTTAAGAGGTTTTTGGTATTTTTATTTAGTTCAAACCTATGGGGCTGTTCCTTATCATACTACTTTCATAACTGTTCCTTCACAAGCAGACAGAAGGTCAACCGTTGATAGTATTTATGACCTCATCATACAAGATTTAACATCTGCGTCGGCTGATTTACCGAATACTATAACCGCTCCATTCTTGGGCAAAGCAGCTACTAAACCTGTTGCACAGTTGTTATTAGCAAAGGCGTATTTAACAAGGGGATGGTTGAAAAATTCTGCATCAGATTTTTCTCAAGCAGCTGCAATTTGTGCTGATGTTATCGCAAAAAAATCAACTTATGGATTGGATTTATGGCAAGATTTTGGCGATGCATTTGTTCCTGCAAACGATTATGGCAAAGAAACTATGTTTGTAAGTGACCACGCTCTAGAACCTAAGTATGGTTATTATACTGTAGGTGGTGGAGCTAGTGGTGGCGCTGCTCAAAACCTTTCTCCTTGGTTTACTAACTGGAATTATCCTAATAATAGTGGCGTGAATTCTTTCAAAAACACTTCTGGATCTTTCGTTAATAGTGGTACTTCTGGTATGATTAGAGATTCTTATTATGGTCGTCCTTATGTTCGTGTAGCCCCGAATTATTTTAAATGGACAAGCGGAGCAAATGCGGGTAAAACATATTTCATGGATCAAGCATTTACAAACAGAACTTCAGATTCAAGATTTGCTAATTCTTTTTATACCGTTTATATTGCTAATACTGCGGTTACAAATTCTGCTACTGCTGCAAATAATAGCCGAGGAATTGGTTATACAACTGTAGTTGGTACTGATACTGCAGTTTGGTTGCCGGACTTTGAAGTTGCTGGTGCGCCACAATTTAATGGTACAAGGCCATTTAAAGGAATCATTGTACCACCTAGTTTATGGAATAATGCCATTTTCCCTGCGCTTAAAAAGTACATGGATCCAAGTAGAGGTGCAAACTTCAATGATCCATCTACAAGACCATGTGTATTATACCGTTTTTCAGATGTATACATGACTGCCGCTGAAGCATATTTTAAAGCAGGTGATTTAACAAATGCGGCTGCAATGATAAATGTAGTAAGACAAAGAGCTGCATACAGAAAAACAAATACCCCTGTACAAAATGCCGCAGCTGTAGTTGCCAACACAATTACTGCAGCAGATGTAACCCTAGACTTTATTCTAGATGAACGTAGCCGTGAATTTTTTGGTGAATGGCAAAGATGGCATGATCTAGTACGTACTCGCTCATTGATTACAAGAGTAAAAGCTTGGAATCCAGAAGCAGCTACATACATTAAAGATTTTCATATGTTGAGGCCTATTCCACAGTCACAAATTGATAGAGTAACAGAAGGGCCTGCATTTACTCAAAATCCAGGATACTAATTGTACTTGTTTATAAATTAATTCAGAAGGGAGAGATTAAACTTAATCTCTCCCTTTACTAATTATTTTTTATACTTCATTGGTTATTAAAAAAAAATCAAAAATATTTTTTGGCAATCAGTAGTTAGATAAACCCACCGGGGATTCTTCTTTGGTGGCTATATTTTATATTAGAATGAGTATCCTTTATAATGATAAAAAATAAAAATTATGTCAGTTTTACTAGGAGAGAAAGAATTTTTTAAAGGAATTCCTCAAATTAAGTTTGAAGGAGTAGAGAGCGATAATCCCTTAGCCTATCGCTGGTATGATGAGACCAAAGTAGTAGCAGGTAAAACAATGAAAGAGTGGTTGCGTTTTGCAGTGGCTTATTGGCATTCATTTGTGGGTAATGGTAGCGATCCTTTTGGCGAGCCTACACAGATTCATCCATGGAATGAACATGCCGACGCTATTGCAAGAGCCAAGGATAAAGCAGACGCAGCTTTTGAATTCATCACAAAATTGGGATTGCCTTATTATTGTTTTCATGATGTGGATGTGGTTGACTATACCAATGATGTTGACGATAACGACAAGCGTTTACAAGAATTAACTGCCTATCTAAAGCAAAAGCAAGATGCTAGTGGTGTTAAACTTTTATGGGGTACCGCCAACGTATTCAGTAATAGAAGGTATATGAATGGGGCCTCTACCAACCCTAATTTCCATGTGCTCTCTCATGCAGCAGCTCAAGTTAAAGGGGCCATTGATGCTACCATTGCATTAAATGGAGAGAACTATGTATTCTGGGGTGGAAGAGAAGGCTATATGTCTTTGCTCAATACCAATATGAAACGCGAAAAAGAACATCTGGCAAAATTCTTACATACTGCAAAAGACTATGCTAGAAAAAATGGATTCAAAGGAACTTTCTTCATTGAACCCAAACCTTGCGAGCCAACCAAACACCAATACGATTATGATAGTGAAACGGTGATTGGCTTCCTTCGCCAATATGATTTGTTGAACGACTTCAAATTAAATATTGAAGTGAACCACGCAACTTTAGCTGGACATACCTTCCAACACGAGTTACAAGTAGCTGTAGACGCTGGTATGCTGGGTTCAATGGATGCGAATAGAGGCGATGCACAAAATGGATGGGATACGGATCAATTCCCCAATAACCTCAATGATATCACAGAGGCCATGTTGATTATTGTGGAAGCAGGTGGTTTTGGCGGAGGTGGAATAAATTTTGATGCAAAGATCAGAAGAAACTCAACAGATATGTCGGACTTATTCCATGCACATATTGGAGGCATAGACACATTTGCAAGAGCATTGGTGGCAGCAGATAATATTTTGCAAAAATCTGACTATAAACAACAACGCTTAAATCGTTATGCTTCCTTCGATACAGGCGTTGGAAGAAAGTATGAATTAGGAGAATTAACACTGGAAGAGCTTAGAACTTACGCGGTTGAAAACGGAGAGCCGAAAACAACCAGTGGAAAACAAGAATACTTCGAAAATATTGTGAACAAATTTATTTAAAATAATAGTAACGGGGTACGATAAAACGCACCCCGTTTTTAATTTAAAAAATCAATAATGAAATTTTTTATCGACACAGCAAACCTTGATCAAATCAAAGAAGCAAATGATCTGGGAATTTTAGATGGAGTTACTACCAATCCATCCTTAATGGCAAAAGAAGGCATCAAAGGCCAAGCAGCTGTGATGCAGCATTATAAAATCATTTGCGAAATGGTTGATGGCGATATCAGTGCCGAAGTAATTTCAACAGATTTTACAGGAATAATAGAAGAAGGGAAAAAATTAGTTACCATACATCCAAATATTGTGGTGAAAGTACCCATGATCAAAGACGGTATTAAAGCCATCAAATGGTTTACAGATAATGGTATCAAAACTAACTGTACATTGATTTTCTCGGCCGGTCAAGCCATCCTTGCCGCAAAAGCAGGCGCTACGTATATTTCACCCTTTATTGGAAGAATAGACGATAGTAGTTGGGATGGTGTTGAATTGATTGCACAAATTGCGCAGATCTATTCTATACAAGGATTTAAATCTGAAATTCTTGCTGCATCCATTCGCAATGCTTTGCATATTGTGAAATGTGCAGAAGCTGGTGCAGATGTTTGTACCTGTCCACTTGATTCAATTCTTGGTTTATTAAATCATCCTTTGACCGATATTGGGTTAGCAAAATTTTTAGAAGACGCAAAAAAGTTTGCATAATATATTTTTTAAATGGAATATATTGCAGCAGTTAAGCGAGTATTGCAAAGGGAATAAAATTTTGACTCATGTTATTATTAGGTATAGACTTAGGCACTTCATCTATCAAGGTTTCTGTTATGGATGCAGCAACGCAAAAAACGATTTCTTCTGCACAGTATCCTGAAACAGAATCTGAGATCATCTCTCTTCAAACTGGATGGGCTGAACAATCTCCAGAGCAATGGTGGAGCGATGTACAGGCAGCCATCAAAAAATCAAATGCTACTGGAAAATATGATCCCCAAGATATTGGTGCAATCGGCATTGCCTACCAAATGCACGGATTGGTGTTGATTGATCAGAATGGGAATACTTTGAGAAATAGTATTATTTGGTGCGATAGTAGGGCCGTTTCTTATGGCGATGCCGCTTTTGAAACAATTGGTAAAGCAAAATGTTTAACGCACCTACTAAATTCTCCTGGAAATTTTACAGCAGCAAAATTAGCTTGGGTTAAAGAACATGAACCTGAAGTGTATCAAAAAATTGATAAGATCTTATTGCCTGGCGATTTTATTGCTTTTAAATTAACAGATACAACCACTACTTCAGCCTCTTCTTTATCGGAAGGGATTTTCTGGGACTTTACCACCAATGCGCTTTCTACAGATGTGTTGAACTATTTTGGATTCGATAAAAAAATCTTCCCAACTATTCAAGATGTGTTCAGTGAGCATGGGAAAGTCTCCCAAAAAGTGGCTGCTGAATTAGGATTAAAAGAAGGCATACCTGTTACTTATAAAGCAGGCGACCAACCCAATAATGCATTATCCTTAAATGTATTGAATGCGGGGGAAGTAGCAGCAACAGCAGGTACTTCAGGCGTTATTTATGGGGTGGCGGATCAGTTGGTTTTTGACCAGCAATCAAGGTTAAATAGTTTTGCGCACGTCAATCATACGGCAGAAAAAACTAGAACCGGTGTGCTGTTATGTATCAACGGAACTGGCATCATGAATCGTTATGTAAAGCAAATGGCTGGCAAATCGCTTTCCTATAAAGAATTTGATGTACAAGCGGAAACTATTAACGCAGGTAGTGACGGGCTTCACGTATTGCCATTTGGTAATGGTGCAGAAAGAATTTTCAACAACAAAATTGTTGGGGCACATTTTGAAAACATCGACCTAAATAAACATAGTGCGCCACATTTCTTCAGAGCTGCACAAGAAGGTATCGCATTTGCTTTTAAATATGGTTTTGATATTATGCAATCAAATGGCATGCGACCAACTACCATCAGAGCTGGAAAGGCAAATATGTTTTTAAGCAAGGTATTCACCGAAACCTTTGTGAATGTAATTGGCGTTCCTGTGGAATTATATGATGCCGACGGTAGTGTAGGTGCTGCAAAAGGCGCAGGCATTGGTGTTAAATATTATGCTTCAGCGGAAGAAGCAGGCACTATACATCAATCCATCGCTATTATAGAACCAACAAAGGTTGCGCTTTATCAAGGATTGTATCATGAATGGTTAAATACCTTAAATCTTCATATAGTATAATAATAAATTATACATCCTATTGTGTGCGTTATTATTATCATTTAAATAACCGATAATACTTTATTTCTAGCAATCAAACAGGCTCCAAGTATACCTGCTTTTTCACCTAGTTTAGATAGTCTAAGTTCTGTATCTGAGTTAACCAAGCTCAAAGAATATTTATTGATGGCGCTTCTGATAGGTAGCCTTAAAAAATCGCCTGTTTCAGAAAGTGTTCCACCTAAAATAATTAATTCTGGATTGAAAACGTTGATCATAGCAGCCAATCCCATACCTAGTTTTTCTCCAACTTCAGCTAATAATTCAATGCACAAAACGTCTTCAGCTTTTGCAGCTTGAATAATATCTGTAAGGGTTATATTATCAAGCGATTTATTTTTCTTTACTATGATAGAAGTAGATCCATTTTCAATTTTTTCTTTAAATTTTCTTACTAAAGCATTTCCAGATGCTTCTGTTTCTAAACATCCTTTTTTACCGCAATGACAAATGATTTCATTGTCAAAAAAACGAATATGGCCAAACTCACCACTAAATCCGGATTTGCCATAATATATTTCACTATTAATTAGAATTCCTAAACCTATGCCGTAATCTATGTTTACAAATAAAACATTCTTTTCAGAGTTAACATCTCCAAAATTGCATTCACCGAAAGCCATTGCTCTAGAATCATTTTCTAAAAATGTTTTAATCCCAATTTCGTTTTGAATGATAATTGATAATGGCTCTTCTTGAAAGTGGAAAAAACTAAAACTATAACCAATGGTATTTTTAATTCTACCCGATAGATTAATTGCTATGCTCAAGATCTTGTCTTTCTTTACTGACTGTTCTTTTATAAAACCCTGTATAATTTGAATCAATTGGGTAAGTGATTCTTGTGTATTTTCTAATTTATATGGGATTCTGTTTTTTTGTGTTACCAGTTGTTTTTTAAAATTCAACAATCCAATATTGATATAGTATTTTTTTACATCCACCCCAATGAAAAAGCATGCATCTGAAACTAATCCATACATACTAGCCTTTCTGCCACCTGTAGAATCAATTTTACCATAGTCTTTGATCATGCCTTCGTCAATTAATTCATTAACTAGGCTGGTAGTTTTAGGCACACTAATGAGCAATTCTTTGCTCAATTCAGTGATGGAGCTAACGTCTGTTTGATCTAAAAGCTTGAAAATCAGTTTTTTAAGTGCTTTATTCTTAAGTGCAACCCCTGAAGAGTTGTCGTCACTAAAAACATCTTTAATTATATGAGTCTTTGACATCTGTTAAAAATAGCTACAATGAACCTACAATTTAGTCATATTAATAAAATTCAACTTCAAAAATTCTTAATAAATAAAAATAATTAGAAAGTTTTTATGAGTTTATAATAAAATTTATGATATTACAGTCAATTTAAGAATGTCCATTAAAAACTTAAATAAGACTTCATGCTCACGACTATTGCAATTGGGGAACCTATAAATGCTTTGAAAAGCTATGCTGAACAATATAAAAATGAATTATTGCAAGGTATTCTACCATTTTGGTTGAATAATAGCATTGATAAAGTAAATGGAGGATTTTTTACTTGTCTTGACCAATTTGGAAAGGTGTACGATACTGATAAGTTTATCTGGTTACAAGGACGACAGGTTTGGTGTTTTGCTTTCATGTACAAAAATGTTGAACCAAATGAGGCATGGCTTGAAGCTGCAAAAAACGGAGCTGAGTTCATGCAAAAGCATGGTAGAGACGAAAATGGTAACTGGTATTTTTCTTTAACGGCTGATGGAAAGCCACTTATTCAACCCTATAATATTTTTAGTGATTGTTTTGCAACTATGGCATTTGCAGCGCTAGATAAAGTTTCTCCTTCTGATGAATACAAAAAAATTGCCTTAGACACATTTGAAAATATTCTTGCTAGGCGAAAAAATACTAAGGGGAAATACAACAAAAACTTTCCAGGAACTAGGTCACTAAAGTCATTCAGTTTGCCAATGATTTTATGCAATCTGTCCTTAGAACTAGAACATTTATTAGGAGAGAAACGAGTTAATGAATTTATTCCAGAAATAGTTGAAGAAGTGATGGAGGTGTTTTATCAACCAGACCTTGGTCTAGTATTGGAAAACGTATATGAAGATGGTTCTTTCTGCGATAGTTTCGAAGGCCGATTGCTCAACCCTGGGCATGCTATTGAGGCTATGTGGTTTATCATGGATCTAGGTAAAAGAATCAACGATACGGCTCTTATAGAAAAAGCCACCAACATTATGCTCGATACTTTAGCGTTTGGTTGGGATAAAGAATTTGGTGGAATATTTTATTTCTTAGACGTGAAAGGACATCCTACCCAACAATTAGAATGGGACCAAAAACTTTGGTGGGTTCATGTAGAAGCTTTGGTTGCATTAGCTAAGGCTTATGCTTTAACCAAAGATGAGCGTTGTGCTACTTGGTTCAAAAAGATACATGATTATACCTGGAGCCATTTCAAAGATAAAGAATGCGAGGAATGGTTTGGTTACTTGAATAGAAGAGGGGAAGTATTACTGCCATTAAAAGGTGGAAAATGGAAAGGTTGTTTTCATATTCCACGTTCACTATTTCAGGTCTGGAAAACATTAGAATCATTATAGAAGCAAAATGAAACTTGACTAAAAATCTACGATATTATTTTTTTGTTGTCCTGCTATTGCTGATTTCAGTCTGTACTAGTTATGCGCAAACATTTCATACAGATGTATTAGTCATTGGTGGTGGTGCAAGTGGTGTAGCTGCTGGATTGCAAGCGGGAAGACTGGGTGTAAAAACAATTATTGCCGAACCTACCACCTGGCTTGGGGGCATGATAACTGCTGCAGGTGTATCCGCATTTGACGGAAATAATAATATGCCCTCTGGTATTTTTGGGGAGTTTAGAAACAAATTGTATGAAGTGTATGGTGGTCCGAGTAAGGTAGCAACTGGTTGGGTTAGCAATACTTTGTTTGAGCCAAGAATAGGGGATAGCATATTTAAAAAATTAGTTTTAGCTGTTCCCTCAATTCAGGTTTTATATAATCTCCAATTCTCAAAAGTTGTTAAAGAACAAAATAAGATTCTAGGAGCTATTTTTATTAATAAACTGAACAAAACATCTATTACCATTTTTGCCAAGCAAACAATTGATGCAACTGAACTGGGTGATGTATTTGCTAATGCTGGCGTTCCATATGATTTAGGAATGGAAGCAAGTGTAGTTTCAGGTGAAAATGTGGGCGTATTATTTTCCAATGATATAGTACAGGATATTACTTATACTGCAATATTGAAGGATTATGGCATTGCGAAGGATTGTACAATTGCAAAACCGTTAGGATATGATCCGCGCGAATTTGATGGTGCATGTTCAGATTATTATTTAGACAAATCTAGAAAAGCGCCTACTGTTGATGCAAAGAAAATGTTGGATTATGGTAAATTGCCTAATCACAAATACATGATCAATTGGCCAGGTTATGGTAATGATATTTACCTCAATATAGTTGAAATGGATGAGGCAGGAAGGCAAAAAGAATTGCTTAAAGCAAAAGAACAAACACTCCGATTTGTATATTTTATACAGCATCAATTAGGGTTTAAAAACCTGGGATTTGCTGATGATGAGTTTCCTACCATCGATCGTTTTCCACTCATTCCTTATTATAGAGAAGGAAGAAGGGTTAAAGGAATCGTTCGTTTTAATATCAAGCATATCGCTGAACCTTTTTCTGGCAACTTGCATCTAAATAGAACTGGAATAGCTGTTGGTGATTATCCCATAGATCATCACCACAAAAAAAATCCAAATGCCCCTCAACACTTAGATTTCTACCCCGTTCCTTCTTTTAATATTCCTCTTGGATCATTAATACCTCCATCTTTTAAGGGGTTGATTATTGCTGAAAAAGGTATTAGCGTTTCAAATATTGTGAATGGCACTACTCGTTTGCAACCTAGTGTATTATTAATTGGACAAGCAGCTGGAACACTTGCGGCACTTGCTATTCAGGAAAATAAAAATGCAAATGAAATATCTATCAGAAATGTTCAGAAAAATTTATTGCTTTCTGGCGCTTATATTATGCCATATTTTGATGTCCCACTTTCTAATCCACATTTTCTAGCTATTCAGAAAATAGGCGCTACAGATATTTTAAAAGGGAAAGGCGTGCCAAATAATTGGGCCAATCAAACCTTTTTTTATCCAGATTCAACCATCAATGGCATTGAATTATCTAGGGATCTTGATGCCATATTCAATACTTCTTTTAATATTAAGCAGAAATTATTTTCAATCAATGATGCACTGAAAACAATTGTCCAAATATCAAGCATCCTTGCAAAAAAAAACCAAGGGGTTTCCCAAAAAGAACCCAGTTTCGAAACATTGAAAAGGAAGGTATCCAAAGAATGGCCAATTTGGAATTTTGGAGAATTAAACTTCAAAAAGGCTTTAACTAGAATTCAGTTTGCCAAACTACTGGATGAAACTTTGCATCCTTTTGAAAAAATGGATGTAGACCACAAAGGATTATTTAAACAGACATACAATTAAACAAAACGAACGCTTATGAAAAAATTATTGCTCTCGTGCTGTTTACTACTAATGATTATTGGTAGTGCAGTAGCGCAACAAGTTAGGGTTGCGGGAAGAGTTACCAGTGCAGGTTCTGGAAATGCTGCTGAAGGAATATCAGTATTGGTAAAAGGTGCTAAAGCTGGAACTGCCACCAGTGCTGCAGGTGAATATAGCATTCTGGTGGACAAGTCTGCAATACTTGTTTTTTCCGGCATTGGATTTGCTACTCAAGAAATAAAAGTGAATGGTTCAACATTAGATGTTCTGTTGCAAATTACGGTGGGTGATATGGGTGAAGTAGTTGTTGTGGGTTATGGCGCACAGAAAAAAGCCAGTTTAACAGGCTCATTAGTAACATTGAATAACGCTACTTTAAATAGGCGCCAAGTTACCAGTACCAGTCAAGCTTTACAAGGGTTGGCCCCTGGGGTTACTGTTCAACAACAATCTGGTAAACCGGGTGCAGATGGTGCTAGTATTATTATACGTGGACAAGGTTCGATATCAGGAAGCAGTGCGCCATTAATTATTGTAGACGGATTAGCAATTGGTTCCTTAGATCAAATTGATCCCAATGCAATTGAAAGTATTACCCTATTAAAAGATGCAGCTTCTACAGCTATTTATGGTAATCGTGCTTCTGGTGGAGTAGTTTTGGTTAAAACAAAAAGAGCAACCGAAAAAGGATTAAAGTTAAGCTACAACGCTTTTGTATCTAAACAATCTGCAACAGCTATACCTGATCGAGTGAATGCAATTGATCACATGACACTAAGTAACGTAGCAGAACAAAACCGAACTGGAAATCCATTAGCTACAGTTTATCCTCAGTCGCTGATTGATAAGTATAAAACAACTCCAGCTAACAATTTAGATGTTATTGATACCGATTGGTTGAATGAAGTTTTGACTAATAGCGGAATGCTACAAAATCATAACATACAGTTATCTACTTCAACTGATAAGATAAATTTATTTTCTTCTTTTACTTTTTTGAAACAGCAGGGGTTAATTCCTAATAGTAGTTTTGAAAAATATGATATTCGTTTGAATCCTGAATTCAAGATTAATAGTAAGCTTTCTTTGATTGGTATTTTTGGCTATAACTCAAACAAAACCATTAATCCATCTACAGGGTCTGCTGAATTTGTGATTCGACAAGCAATTGGACTTCCTGCAATTGGTGGAGGAAAATATGGACCTGGTATGTATGGAACAGCTGGTCAGTCTAATAACAGAAATCCTATAGCAATGGCTGAAGCAACAGGAAATTCTAAGACCAATGGTAGTACTTTGCTTACAAGGTTTGGGTTTAACTATAAGCCTATTAGCGGGTTAGAAATTGAAGGCTATTGGGGCCGTCAAGCAACAAATCCTACTACCAAAACATTTGTATCAAATGCCGATATATATCAACCCAATATAGCAACAGGTACGTATTCTTTATTAAGTTCTTGGCCTGGTACCACAAGTTTGTCGGAGTCATATACTAACAATGTCTATACTACTTATTTAGGCCAAGCTACTTATAACAAAAGAATTGGTGCGCATTCGTTTAAAGCTTTGTTAGGTGGGCAATCAGAATTATTTACCAACTATTTCTTTGGTGCATCAAGAACAGGATTTAATAATCCCAATCAGCCTTATTTAAATCTTGGTTCTGGGGTAAGAGACAATAATGCAGGAGCTTCAGAATTGGCATTAGCAGGATTTTTTGCTCGTCTGAATTATAGTTATGAAGACAAATATTTCTTAGAATTGAATGGTAGAAGAGATGGTACTTCTCGTTTCTCACAAGCAGGTGATAAACAGTGGGGTAATTTCGGAGCCGTATCAGCCGGTTGGATCTTCTCTAAAGAAAGCTTTTTAAGTAAAGCAAAGTTTATTGATTTTGGTAAGTTGAGGGCTTCAATTGGTGGAAATGGCAACCAAAGTATTGGTAACAACTACGCATATGATGCATTCTATGCACAGTCTAATTATAGTAATCCTAATAATGGAACCAATGCTTATTTTGCAAATAGTACAAACTTAGGAGTTGCATTATTACAATTTGCAAACCCAGATTTAAGTTGGGAAACTTCCAACCAAACAGATATAGGTATTGATGTTTCTTTTGCAAAACATTTTACAGTAACAGCTGATTATTATGTAAAGACATTGAAAAATATGTTGTTACAACGTACATTACCTCAGTCTGCTGGCGGGTTAACCAATCCTTTTGTAAATGCGGGCAATATGGAAAATAAAGGTTGGGAGTTTTCGCTTAACTATAAAAACAAATTCGGAAAATTGGGCCTAGATATTACTGGGATGATTTCCGATGTTAAGAACAATGTAACTAGTCTGGTTGAAGGAACACCATTTATTGGCGATGGTATTAGAACTGCACCTGGTCAAGCACTGGGTTCGTATTTTGGGTATATGACTGGAGGTTATTTCAGTGATTCTACAGACATTAAAAATTCTCCCGTACAATTTGGGATACCTTGGAACACTTCATTAACTGTGGGCCCTAAGCCAGGTGATGTGAAATATCAAGATGTGAATGGAGATGGAAAGATTGATGCCAACGACAGAACATTTATTGGTAATTCTTTTCCTCGTTATGAATATAGTTTCAACATTAACCTTACTTATGCAAATTTTGATTTGAATATATTTGGTCAAGGTGTTGGTCAACGTAACAACTACTTAAGTGGAACAGGCGCGGTACCTTTCAGCAGTGCAGACTTTGCAGCTTCTTTATTAGATATACATAAAAATTATTGGACACCTGGTAACCAAAATGCTACTTTTCCTCGTTTATTGCCTTCTGGTTCAGGTGGTAATAACTTCTTGTTGGCTTCACAGTGGATTCGTAGTGCATCTTATTTTAGAATTAAAAATGTTAATCTGGGTTACACATTGAAAAAACAATGGCTAGATAAAGCAAAAATTAATGCAGTAAGAGTCTATGTGAGTGCTTCCAATTTGTTGACCATCACAAAGGCATGGAAAGGATTTGATCCAGAAATCAATAATGCTAATGCAGAGTTTTATCCTTTAATGCGAACATATACTGCAGGAATTAACGTAACCTTTTAACTGAAACAGTAAAATCTTTACAATGAAAAAATTTATCGTAATACTTCTTACAATATCAGCAGTTACGCTGATGAGTTGTCAGAAATTTTTAGATCGTAAACCACTTGATGCATCTTCTTCCTCTACCTTTTTGAGCAATCAGTCCGAAATGGAACAAGGCTTAATAGGAACCTATGCTTCTGCTATGTGGAGTTTAGGAAATAATACGCCTTTGCCTTTTTCTATTGAATCTAGTACCGACCTCGCTATGAAAAGAGGTGCAAATGCAGAAGATTTAATTGCTATGGGAGATGGGGGGCCGTTTGTAATTAATAATTCACTTACTACAGCTTGTTGGAATCAAGCTTATAAATTAGTACAACGCGCCAATCAACAAATTGCTGGTATGGAAAATGGAAAAGCTAATGTGTCTTTAGTAACGTATAATAGGATCAAAGCGGAGGCTTTAGTTTTAAGGGCTTGGGGATATTATCATTTAATGGGTTGGTTTGGTGCTGTTCCTTATTATAGAACCATGCCTGGGGTTGAAGCCATTCTGTCTGCAACAAGAACTCCTGTAACAATTATTGTTGCTGATATGTACAAAGATTTGGATGAAGCTGCAGCAGCATTTGATGCGGCAGGAACTAGTCCTGTTCAAGCACTTGGACGTGTTAATAAAGGGGTGGCCTTGGGATTGAAAGCCAAGCTAGCAATGCTAATCAAAGACTATCCAACCGCAGCAACCGCAACTAAAACAGTTATTGATGGAGGTAATTATGGATTGAATCCTAGTTATCAAAATCTATTTTCTTTGGCAGGACAAAATGGTAATGCTGCTAGAGAAATTATGTTCAGTCAAGCCTATCCGCTTGATGTAAATGAACCACAAAATTGGGGACCTATTTTAGGCGTTCCACGCCAGGTTACCAATTCTCAAAGTAGTCATTTCCCTTCTCAACAATTGGTTGATCAGTATGAAGGAAGAGACGGTAATCGTATTGATGTTTCTACAGTGTATGATCCTGCAAATCCTCGTATAAATAGAGACCGAAGATTGGCATGGACTATTTATATGTCAGGTGATACAATGGTACATTATGCTTCTAAAACTGCTGCTTTGCCTTATAATAATTTAAGAGAAAGAACCATTTTTGGTTTCTATTCCAATACGCGTAGGAAGTTTAATTGGAATACTGGTGTTTATGATAATGTAACAACAAATAACGACTGGATAGGTGCTCAAGCTGCAGGTATTCAGTGGCAGGTAAGTGCTACTGGCAATATTGGTGGTGTAGGGTATGTTTGGAATAAATACAATGATACCACTCAATATACTTTTGAATCAAAAGTTGGATATATTTTAATGCGATATGCAGATATTCTACAAACCTATGCAGAAGCCAAAATTGAGTTGAATGAAATTGATGCAACAGTAACTACGGCTATTAATCTAGTTCGTGCAAGAGCGGGACAGCCAGCTGTTGCAATAGGATCTCAGGGGGCTATGCGCACAGTTCTTCGCAGAGAAAGAGCAGTTGAGTTTGGAGGCGAGGGCTTGCGTTTATTTGATTTGCGGAGATGGGATATTTATGGAAAAGCAAACAGCATGAGTGTTGTTGGAGCAGCTTTAAACCCATTGATTGTTCCTGGAATCCCAACTTTTGATACTGATAATGTGCCTAATTATGCGTCTAGTGTATCACTTAGAATTGCTTTTAGAAATCAGACAAGGGTTAACTCCAATGTTAAATATAAACTTTGGCCTATACCGCAATCTGAAATTGATAACAATCCTAACTTAACACAAAACACTGGCTGGTAATATCTTTTTAAACTTTGGCATTTTGGATTTTAACAGAAAAAGCAGGCGTTATGTTTCATAATGGCCTGTTTTTTTTAATACCATAAATATGAAAGAAAGATTCCTTAACCTAGATGCTTTACGCGGATACGCCATCTTTACCATGATTCTATCTGGTAGCATTGCCTATGGTCCAATGATGCCTGCTTGGATGTTTCATGCTCAAGTGCCTCCCCCAAATCATCAGTTTAATTCTAGCCTTCCCGGTATAACTTGGGTTGACTTAGTTTTTCCTTTCTTTATTTTTTGTATGGGTGCAGCTATTCCTATAGCGATGAAAAAATTTGTAACCAACAATGATCAAAAAGCTGTAGTAATTACTGCATTTAGACGATTTTTCTACTTAGTTTTTTTTGCTTTGTTTCTTGAACAATTTAAGTCGAATCATATTCAAACAATACCCAATAACGCAACTTATTTCCTGTCTTTATTAGGATATATACTTCTATTTTTGGCATATAGCAAATTCAGTTCTGTCACTTCTAAAAAAAATGAAACGATAATAAATTATTCGGCTATGCTGATAGCTTTTGTATGTTTAGTTTGTCTTCCTTTGAATAATGGAGACGGTTTTAAATTATCAAGTAGTGATATTATCATCATTGTATTAGCCAATATGGCATTTTTTGGAACTATTATTTGGTGGTTTACAAGAAATAATATTTTGTTGAGGTTAGGCATTCTTCCATTTGTGATGGCTATATTTTTTGGAGCAAAAATTCCTGATAGTTGGAATGAATTTATATATAATCTTACTCCTACTGCTGCTTTGTATAAATTTTATTTTCTCAAATACTTGTTTATTTTATTACCAGGAACCATAGCTGGTGATTGGCTTATGCAGTCTAAAGACTTAAATTCTTTAGAAATTAAGCATAATTGGAATTTAAAAATTATTGGCTTTCTGCTTTTTTCGGTTATAGTCTGGAATGTCATTTTTTTGTTTACTCGTCAGTTAGTAACAAATGTTATCTGTTCAATAGTTGGATTAGTTCTTATAAATTGGGTAATCAAGAAATCAGTATTGAGTAATAAAAAGTTAGTAGAGCAATTTTTTTATGCAGGCGCATTTTCATTATTGCTAGGTTTAACTTTTGAAGCATATGAGGGAGGCATAAAAAAGGATTTTTCTACATATAGTTATTATTTCGTGTCAGTGGGGCTGGCTTTTTTTAGTTTTCTAGTTTTAGCCATTTTTCAATCATTTGTTATACTTAAGCCAATGCATCAATTTATGGTACGTTCTGGACAAAACCCAATGATGGCATATGTTTCAGGAAGTTTACTCTTGTTGCCTATAATGCACTTGGTAGGTATCAGTGACTATTGGGACAAAATGAACAGTAGTTTTATGATGGGATTTTTGAAAGGTCTTTTATTCACACTATTTGCCTGTGCTATTACAATTCCTTTCACAAAGAAAGGGCTGGTTTGGAAGTCTTAGTTAGTCGCAACCATTACTAAAGCGAAATGTTTTAAATGGATAAATTATTTTATTTCGTAAGTTAAATCTCCTCCTGCTAATAATTCTTGGTGTGTGAGATAGCCTTTGGTGATTTGGCGATTATTTAGAAATACCTTCTGTACATATTTATTAGATGCTTTATTTGTTCCCTTGTTATTTGTGTGAATCCTGAATTGTTTGTTGTTGGGCAATTGGATAGTCCCTTCTTTTATTAGGGGGTAACCAAAAACATATTTACCTGAGGCCGGATTCATTGGATACATCCCCAATGCAGTCCACACATACCAAGCACTCATTTGGCCACAATCATCATTACCCGTTAATCCATCTTGTCCTGTTTTGTACATACTATCGGATACTATTTTTATCCATTTAGCAGCTTTTTCAGGGTATCCTAAAGCGGTGTACATATAAATGATATGGTGACTTGGTTCATTTCCATGTGCATATTGGCCAATTAATCCAGATACATCAGCAGAAGTGTTTTCTCCATGCAATTCGGAGGAAGCTGCAAATAAATCATCTAATTTTTTTACTAATTGATCTTTGCCTCCATAAAGTTTAGCTAAACCTTCAATATTATGTGGCACAAAAAAACTATGTTGCCATGCTGTTCCTTCAATGTATTGACCATCAAAACCGTGTTCTGATAACAAAGGATCAAAAGGCTCCACAAATTTACCTTTGCTATCTTTTGCACGCATAAAGCCTGTAGTGTAATCAAATAATTGCTGATAACTTTTGGA
>JANOYH010000331.1:0-5925 GCA_031428775.1 Bacteroidota bacterium | reverse complement strand
GAAAAAGCCACTTCAAATATTTGTACGGCTCAAGCATTACTTGCCAATATGGCTGCCATGTATGCCGTTTATCATGGGGCACAAGGACTGAAAAATATCGCATCACGCATCAGCGAACTTACACAGAGCCTTCAATTGGCATTGGAAGATTTGGGCTACCAAACAAATCACGATGCCTATTTTGACACGATCAGTATCATAGCAGATAGTGCATCCATTTTGCCAATTGCTGAATCAGAAAGCATGAACCTACGTTATACTAATAGTAAAATGATCAGCATTAGTATTGATGAAACCAGCACGCAAAAAGACGTACTTGATATCGTTTTTGTTTTTGCAAAAGCAAAGGGACTTGATGAAGCAACAATTGAATTCGATAGCGACCTAGGTCTAGAAAATATTCCTGCTCATGCTAAAAGAACCTCTACGTTTTTAGCACATACTGTTTTCAATACACACCATAGTGAAAGTCAGATGATGCGCTACATCAAGCAATTGGAAAACAAAGACCTTTCTTTGAATACCAGTATGATTAGCTTGGGAAGTTGTACGATGAAGCTAAACGCAGCTTCAGAAATGATTCCTGTGTCTTGGCCTGAATTTGGAAGTTTACACCCTTTTATACCTACAAACCAAAGCCTAGGTTACCAACAAATTATTGAAGAACTAAATGATTACCTATGTAAGATTACTGGCTTTACCGCTTGTAGCTTACAACCCAATAGCGGAGCTCAAGGAGAATACGCAGGCTTACTTACTATCCGAGCTTATCACGCTGCACGAAAGGATAGTCACCGTAACGTAGTACTCATTCCAATTAGCGCACATGGAACTAACCCAGCAAGCGCAGTTATGGCAGGATTTAAAGTGGTGGTGGTAAAATGCGATGAAGCAGGAAATATTGACGTAGCTGATATGCAAGCAAAAGCATTACAATACAAAGACAATTTAGGCGCTTTGATGGTAACCTATCCTTCTACTCATGGTGTATTTGAAGAAACTATTAAAGACATCTGCAAAATCATACACGATAATGGCGGGATGGTTTATATGGATGGAGCTAACATGAATGCGCAAGTAGGACTAACTAGCCCAGGCATGATTGGAGCTGACGTATGCCACCTAAATCTCCACAAAACCTTTGCAATCCCACACGGTGGTGGTGGACCAGGCATGGGACCCATTTGCGTAAACGATCATCTTGCACCTTATTTACCTTCGCACATTCAAGCAAATATTGGCGGCGCTGCTAATGCAGTAAGCGCAGCGCAGTTTGGTTCTGCAAGTATCTTGTTAATTAGTTATGCATATATTAAAATGTTGGGGGCGGAAGGCGTTCGTAAATCAACTGCTTATGCAATTCTTAATGCTAACTATATGCGCGCTAGACTAGAAAAATATTATCAGATTTTGTATGCAGGAAGCAATGGCACTTGTGCACATGAATTTATTGTTGACCTACGTCCATTTAAGCAAACCTGTGGAATTGAGGCGGAAGACGTGGCAAAACGGTTGATCGATTATGGGTTCCACGCTCCTACCATGAGCTTCCCTGTTGTTGGAACAATTATGATTGAACCAACTGAAAGCGAAGACAAAGCAGAATTAGACCGTTTCTGTGATGCGTTGATTGCTATCTATCAAGAAATCAAAGCAGTTGAATCTGGTGAACTGGATAAAACAGACAATCCACTTAAAAATGCACCACATACACAAGCCTTGGTTTGTGCAAATGAATGGACAAAACCCTATAGTAGGTCAGTTGCTGCTTTCCCATTGTATTATGTAACCCTCAATAAGTTTTGGCCATCGGTGGCTAGAGTAAACAATACACATGGCGATAGAAATTTGATCTGTACCTGCGAACCCGTTTCTGCTTACGAATCAAACTAAATAAAATCAACTTTTAAAACGCCCATTCATTTACTTGTAATGGGCGTTTTTGTGTAATTTCAAGGTATGAAAAAATACGCATGTTTTGCCCTGTTTGCAGTCTTGTGTTTTTACACCATCGTACCCGCTCAATCAATAAAAACAGAAAATATTTTGGGTGCAGATATTTCTTTTCTACCACAGTTAGAAGCAAGAGGCATCCAGTTTTCTGACAAAGGAAAAACACAAGATGCCTTCCTGATTCTAAAAGAAAAAGGCTTTAACTATATACGTTTGCGCATTTTTGTAAATCCAGCAGCAGATAGCGGATATTCTCCTAAAAAAGGCTTCTGCGATTTAGCGCATACACTCATTATGGCTAGGAGAATTAAAGCAGCTGGACTTAAAATATTATTGGATTTTCACTATAGCGATACCTGGGCCGATCCGGGAAAACAATTTAAGCCAGCCGCTTGGGCAAAACTTCCTTTCAACGAATTAAAAAAAGCATTGTTCATACATACAGTTACCGTATTAAATGCCTTAAAAGAGCAAAATACCTTTCCTGATATGGTTCAAATAGGTAATGAAATCAACCACGGCATTCTTTGGCCAGAAGGAAACACCAAAAACATGGATCAACTCTGTGCATTAATCAAATCAGGTATTGATGGCGTTAAACAAGTAAATACAAGAATACCAATCATGATTCATATTGCATGCGGCGGACAAAACAAAGAATCGATTTACTTTCTTGACCAACTTTTGGCTAGAAAAATCAACTTCGATATTATTGGTCAATCATACTACCCACAATGGCATGGAACCTTGGTTGATTTAGAAAATAACTTTCAAGATTTATCAAAACGATACAAACAAGACTTAATATTAGTAGAATATACTGCACATAAAAAAGAAGTGAACGACATTGCTTTCTCAATAACTGGCAAAAATAGAAGGGGTAGTTTTATCTGGGAACCACTCAATACCTGGGAACAGATTTTCGACAAAGACGGCAAAAGCAATGCTTTCATAGACCTATACCCAGTAATTAGTGAACAATACCTAAAAAATTAACAAACTATTTTTTGTACCACTAAACAATAAAATAGCCTAAAATACTGTTTCATTAAAGGAAAATACCAAGAAACTGGTATGTTTTTTCGTACCTATTAATGCTATAACCCTTTGTACTATTAGTGTTGATGCGTTGTAGGGTGGTTGAAATATGCACATTATCTTTGTATTATTCATTAATTTTAGTCAAATTATCCAGTTTATGTATCGATTTGCAGCTAGTATATTTATCGCAAGCATTTTTTTCGTGGTAGGCTGTACACCAAGAAAATCAGGATCTTCAAAAGCTTATATCAAACCGCATGTAGAGGCAAGCAATCCTGATAACAATGCTTATGTGCCACCAACTTCGGTCGACAAAGGCCAATACATTAATTACAATCGTGAACTGCAAATGAAAATGCAGGCATTCAATATTGACTATAAAAAAGTTCAGGTTTATCTTGATCAGAAAATTTTATTGTCCAAGAATATAGATAGTACCAAGGCCGAAGTGGCTTCTGGAGTTTTGCGAATGGTCAATAAATCAATTGTTGAAGAAATTACCATCAATGCTTATACGCCAGGTATCATTGAATCAATTGATGCCGACGGGATCAATATTAAATTCGACCAAGCTGGTAGCCTTAGATTTGTTCCCACTTCTGGCCCTGATGCAGAAGATTCTTATGTAATTGCAGGTGACAAATGGAATGAGGGCGTATGTGAAGTTACTTATGCCAAGAAGGTCTACAAAGCGCAGTGCATCAAATGCAATAGTATGGCTTCTGTGCATCCTGTGATTCGTCAAAGTGATATTGACCAAAAAAACAAACAGCAAAGAGTATTGCCGGGTATCAAAATCAATCAATAAAGACAGTATATTGGGCTTTCATTTTAAGACATGATAAAAAAGCTCCTTTTTCTGATTATTTTGTTGGGTTTATTTGTGGCAGGGATTGTATTATATAACACCCTAAGCTTAGGCAAAGACATTGCTAAAAAACCTTCTTCAGAAATACCCCCATTACCAGATTCCGCTATTGCTCATTTGCAAAGTGCGATACGTATTCCTACTATCGGGTTTGGAGATGGATTACCCGTTGATACCCTACAATTCACTGCTTTTTGGCAATTCGTTGAAAACCACTATCCACTAACACACCAGAAACTTAGCTACCGTGTATTTAATCATTTGAGTAGACTGTACACATGGCCAGGTAAACATCCCGAGCAGAAACCCTATGTGCTGATGGCACACTATGACGTTGTGCCTGTAGAAGAAGCCACTGCGCAACAATGGACAGTTGCACCTTTTGGAGGTGAATTGAAAAATGCCATGGTTTATGGAAGAGGTGTTGCAGACGATAAAGCGAGTTTAATCAGCATTCTTGAAGCAACAGAAAAATTACTCTCCCAAAATTTCCAACCAGAAAGAACCATTTATTTCAGTTTTGGAAACGACGAAGAAACCATTGGCAAAGGAGCACAAGCTATTGCCAAATTCATGCAAGAACAAAAGATTCATCCAGAAATGGTATTGGATGAAGGTGGAGAAATTACCCAAGAACATTTTACTGAATTGAAAAGGCCCCTCGCCTTAATAGCCATTGCAGAGAAGGGTTACATGACATATGAGCTTTCGGTTGATATGAAAGGAGGCCATAGTTCAACACCAGCAAAAGAGACCTCTATTGATGTGCTTTTAAAAGGATTGGTGCTGCTTAGAGAAAAACAAATGCCCTATAAAGTAATGCCCGTTCTTCATGAAATGCTACTAACCATTGGACCAGGTCTTCCCTTTATTCAACGCCTCGCCATTGCTAACCCATGGATTTTTGAAAGGTCATTAGTGCGTGAATTTGAAAAAGATAAAGACGCAAATGCATTGTTTCATACTACCATTGTACCTACTATTATTCAAGCAGGTATCAAAGACAATGTCATACCCAGTATTGCAAAAGCAACCGTTAACACCAGAATACTTCCCGGCCAAACGCCAGATGAAGTGGAAGCATTTATTCGCCAACAGATGAATGATTCTCGCATACAAATTACTAGGGTAAGTCAACCTGACTATAACGGACCCGCCGCTTCAAAATCCAGTGCAGGCTATCGTTTGGTGGAATCCGTTACCTACCAAGTTATGAAAGACGTAATACCGGTTCCATTCCTTTCCGTTGGAGCTACCGATTCAAAATATTTTCAACCATTTGCAGATGCAGTTATCAAATTTTTGCCAAGTATAGACTCAAAAGGTTTTCATGGCATTGACGAAAGATTACCCATTTCAGACTATCAAAGAATGATTTTTTTCTACCAACTCATCATATCGGGTGCGGGCAAATAATTTTTTAAGAAACATCAATATTCATTTTAATCAATAACACTTACAACATGGGAGTAACAGATCAATTAGCACAACTTAAAGCCGACAAAGCAGCATCTAATTTAAAAATCGGGCAAGATTTTCTAGCCACTAATAAAAATAAAGCGGGTGTTATAGAATTGCCTAGTGGTTTACAATATGAAATACTTACAGAAGGTACAGGTCCAAAACCAACTGCACAGCAAGAAGTAACTTGCCATTATCACGGCACCATGATAGATGGTTCTGTATTTGATAGTTCTGTACAAAGAGGTCAGCCGACTTCTTTCCCATTAAACAGAGTGATTTCGGGATGGACTGAAGGACTACAACTCATGCCTACTGGAAGCAAATGGCGCTTTTTCATACCAGCACATTTGGGTTATGGCGACAGACAAATCAGTGCCCAAATAGGCGCTAATAGCACATTAATATTTGAAGTAGAATTGATCTCTTTTAAATAATCAGCAAGTAAATAATTACATAAGTTCACTTAGTTCTAACCATTGTAATTCTTTAACTTCAAGCGATTTGTTCAACTGAAGCATCCGATCACTAAGTTTTTGTAGCTCTTCAAAACCAAGATTGCCTACACTCATTTGTTCTGTAATTGCTTGTTTTTCATTTTC
>JANOYH010000330.1:0-2212 GCA_031428775.1 Bacteroidota bacterium | reverse complement strand
GTTTTAGTAACAAGCTCCTGCAAAAAAGATACAGATACACAAATGCTTGCAAAAAGACTGCAAGACGTTATCAATAACGAGCACTTTGAAAGGGTACTTTATACCTATAATTCTGTGGGCGACCCAGCAAACTGTATGATTGCGGGCGACTATGGCACGCATTATAATTTTGACCCTCCTTTTGTAACAATAGAGAATAAACCCTTTAGTTTAATTTCCTAAAAGACGTATGAAGTTGTTAATATAAGTAGATACAAGTGTTTGGTGCTAGTCTATTAATTATGGGGCTATCAATTATTTATTCGCCGATTTATTAGCCAATTGTCCGCATGCAGCATCAATATCCTTACCCCTGCTTTTACGCAAGCGTGAATTCACACGATTCCTTTCTAGGTAGTGCATGAACTGCTCTGTGGTTGCTTCATCGGGCTTGGTAAATCGGAATGCTTCAATAGGATTGTATTCAATGATATTGATGAGATCAGCGGGAACCTTGCGGTAAATTTTTACTAATTCTTCGGCGTCTTTCAATGAGTCATTGAAATTTTTGAAAAGAATATATTCAAAAGTGATTTCACTTCCCGTCTGTTTGTAGAAATGATTCAAAGCTTCAATCAATGTTTCAATATTATTACTCTCATTGATGGGCATGATCTCATTGCGCTTCTTATCATTTGCTGCATGCAGCGATACAGCCAATTTGAATTTCACTTTATCATCGCCCAATTGCTTGATCTGTTTTGCCACTCCCGCAGTTGAAACGGTAATGCGTTTTGGACTCATATACAATCCGTCTACGGCTGTAATGCGATCGATGGCTTTGAGTACATTATTATAATTCAACAAAGGTTCGCCCATACCCATGAACACGATATTGGTGAGTTTTTGCTGGTGTATTTTCTCCGACTCCTGATTAATCATCACTACCTGATCATAAATCTCATCAAAAGTTAAATTACGTTTGCGCTCCATGGTTCCTGTGGCACAAAACTTACAAGTAAGACTGCATCCCACTTGCGATGATACACAAGCTGTTTTTCTTTCGGCCGTTGGAATCAGTACCCCTTCAATCATATGACCGTCGAAGGTCTTGAAACGAGATTTAACCGTGCCATCATCGCTCACCTGAGTCAGGTTTACTTTTAGGGCTGGTAAAGAGAATTCCTGTGCAAGTTTGGTGCGTAGGTCCTTGCTCAGATTGGTCATATCATCAAAGCTATGCGCGTGCTTCTGCCATAACCATTCGTGCACTTGTTTAACCCGGAATTTCTTTTCTCCAATGGTTGTAAAATATTGTTCCAATTCCGATAAACTAAGGTGTCGGATGTTTTTTAAAGCATCATTCATGGCGCAAAGATACCTTTTGAAGGGCGGAAGGGGTAATTTTAATGGTTAAAATAATATATTGCAAGCGAAAGGAACCATTGATAGAACCACATAACTAATGAAAACAGCTTATATAATTGACGCAGTTAGAACCCCAATTGGACGTTATGGGGGCAAATTAAGTGCTTATCGGCCCGACGATCTTTTAGCCCATGTGATCAGGGTTTTGCTACAAAGAAACCCCAATATTGACCCTGCCGCTATTGAAGACGTGATTGCAGGAGCCGCCAATCAGGCGGGAGAAGACAATAGAAATGTGGCACGTATGGCGGCACTATTGGCTGGCTTACCAGTGTCAGTAGCTGGAAATACCGTGAATCGTTTGTGTGCATCTGGATTGCAAGCCATCATGGATGCAGCTAGAGCTATACAGTGTAATGAAGGATTATTGTATATCGCTTGTGGCGTAGAAAGTATGACCAGGGCACCGTTTGTTACGAGCAAAAGCGATGCAGCGTTTAGTAGAAAAATAGAAACTTTTGATACCACTATGGGCTGGCGTTTTGTGAATAAGGAATTAGCGGCAATGTATCATCCTTTTACGATGGGCGAAACTGCCGAAAATGTGGCCAAGCAATGGCAGATCAGTAGAGAAGCGCAGGATGCATTTGCCCTGTCATCGCAAGAAAAATATTTTGCTGCATTAGCCGAAAATAAATGGGAAGATGAGATTGCGGCTATTGAAATGGAACAGGATAGGTTAGTTACTTGGTTTACAAACGACGAGCATCCGCGTGAAACATCGCTGGAAAAACTAGCTGCACTAAAACCAGCATTCGTTAAAGAAGGAACCGTAACGGCGGGTAATTCATCTGGTATCAATGAT
>JANOYH010000329.1:0-25264 GCA_031428775.1 Bacteroidota bacterium | reverse complement strand
CATCGCCCTGAATATAAAATGCCCAATCGCTGTAAGGGTCAATCAATTGAAAGGCTTTATTGGTCTCCACCGCCAACACAGCTCCTCCAGCCCTTAAACTGGTATCCCATATAGAATGATGGATTTTAATCTTTGGGTCGTTAATGGATTGAATCAGTGCTAGGGTTTCATCACTTGAATCACCCACCAACACCACCATTTCATCCACTACGGGTAATATCGATCGGATGGCTTCTAATACGGGATAATCGTTCATAACCGCATTCCTAATAATCGTAAACCCTGAAATTTTCATATTCCTTCCATTAAATACGCCAAAGAACCGAAATCTTTCGCATCTTGCCTACTATTCTACCTTTCCCTTATATATGCAAAAAACCTGTTGTTTTGATTTTGGCAATACTCGTTTGAAATGCGCCCTCTTTCAAGACCGCGAACTCTTGGAAATGGTGGTCCTAGACAATGGAGAACCCGCTACTGTAAAACGCCTTTTGGATGACTTTAAGCCTACTAAGTCCATATTGGCATCTGTCATCAACCATAATCCTGAGGTGGAAACTTTATTGGCCAGTTGTACCAAATTCCACAAACTGAGTCATGTTAGCAAAATTCCTTTTAGTACACCTGTGGGTAAACCGGAGACGATTGGGGCCGACCGACTAGCCGCCGTTGCCGCCGCAGTAGACCTTTTCCCCCATAAACACAATTTGATCATCAGCTTAGGCACTTGCATCACTTATAACTACGTCAATGAGCAGCACGAATTCCTTGGCGGAAGCATTTCGCCGGGTATGCAAATGCGCTTCAGATCCATGCACGAATACACTGCTTTATTGCCCTTAATTGAGGCCCAAAATCAGTTCCCATTAATTGGTTATGACACCAAAACCAACCTTTTGAGCGGTGTTATCCTCGGAATGGCAAAAGAAATTGATGGAATTATTGAAGCTTACTCATTGAAATTCAACAACTTTAACGTGCTATTAACCGGGGGCGATATGGCTTTTTTTGTACCACACTTAAAAAACAAGATATTTGCCGACCCTTACCTAATTTATAAAGGCCTGTATGCGATCAGTGAGTTCAACAATGTTTAAGGTTTTCTCGGTTTTAGTTTTCGGATTTCCGCTGCTATCCCATGCCCAAGAAAACTCTCCTTATTCCCGTTACGGAATGGGCGATTATTTTCAAGGGCAGCACATTATTAGTAGAGGAATGGGGGGCATTACTGCCGCTTATGCTGATGGAACCGCTAATAATAACGGTCAAACCATCAATTTTGGCAATCCCGCAGCTTATGGAAATCTCTACCTCATTTCATACGATATCGGTTTAACCTACGATTCTAGAACTTTGAAACAAGATAACCCAGCAGGGAAATTCAATTCAAACTATTTGATTCCCTCCTACTTTTCATTGGGAATGCCTTTAAACAAGAAAAAAGCTCTTGGAATGGCTTTTGGACTAAGACCCTTGAGTAGGGTCAGCTATTCTATTACCGAAAACACCAGGGAAGCTGGAGATAGCGTTAATAAATTGTATCAAGGATCTGGCGGCTTAAACCAAGCATTTATAGGGATCGGTAAAAAATGGCGTAACCTGAGCCTAGGATTTAATACTGGAGTCAATTTTGGTAAAAAAGACATTTCTACCTTGGTTAGATTTGTCAATGATTCCGTTCCATATATCTCTTCTAGGTATAGCACCGACGCCAATTTCAGCGCTTTCATTTTAAATCTAGGCGCACAATACGAAATTCCTTTTAAGACTAGAACCACCAACGCTACTAGAACTACAGAAACTTATTACATGCGCTTAGGAGTTACTGGAAACTTGGGTAATAATATGTCGGCTACACAAAGTACTTCTCGTGCTACGGTTAATTCCAATGCGCTTGGAGAATTTTCTGGAATAGATACCATTTATTCAGTTCCTGATGAAAAAGGTACTATCGTGATGCCTAGTTCCTATACTGCAGGTATTAATTTTCGTAAAACCGTATTGGCACCTAGAGGTTTGTTTGAAATATGGAGTATCGGCGCAGAATATACCGCTACCCAATGGAGTCAATACCGCTATTTTGGAAAAACAGAACCTTTGAATGATAGCTGGGGACTAAAATTTGGTGCACAGATTTCACCAGACCCTGTTAGCGGACGCAGTTATTGGGGTACCATTAGTTATCGTTTTGGCTATTTTACCGGTCTTGAATATGTAAACCCAGATGGCCACGGACTTAAATCATCTGGCGCTTCTATTGGATTTGGCATTCCTGTTAGAAAATGGAGTAGTTATAATAGTCAATTCGCTATTGTCAATACCTCTTTCCAATTTGGAAAACGCGGAACCGACGTCAACAACGTGACAGAAAATTTTATCCGGATCTCTTTTGGCTTGAGTTTGAGCGATATTTGGTTTATCCCACGTAAATATGATTAACCTTTTTGTACATAATAAAACAACAAAAGCAGCCATAGTATTAGGCTGCTTTTTTGTGTGTATAGGATGCGAGAATGATATCAACGTGGTGAAAAATCTTGGTATTAAAGTGAAAGGGGTGGACGAAGCCAAAAATGTAGTGAGCTATATGAGCCAAGATGGTAAGACAAAAGCAAAACTCACTGCACCATTGATGTTATTGAGCACCGATGAGTATGGCAAAAAAGTAGAATACCCTAAGTCGCTCAACGTACTTTTTTTTACCGATAGCGCTAAAAATTTAAATATACAAAGTCGACTTTTTGCACGCTATGGTAGCTTCAGTGAAAGAGAAAGTAAAATATTTCTGCGCGATAGCGTGATCGTCTACAACATAAAAGGTGATACCCTCATTTGTAAAGAATTGACCTGGGACCAAAATACCCAACGTTTTTATACTGATAAGGAGGTCTTTATTAGTCAGAGTACCCCCACCCGTCAGCGCTTATTTGGCATAGGATTTAATTCAGACCAGAACCTAACCGATACTCATATAGGTCATGTTCAACCGGGTAGTTTTTTTATTGTTCCTGATAGTAGCACCGTTAAATAAAATATTTTTTCTTTCTTTCCAACTTTTTTAAGAACCATCCTCTTAATAACGTACAAGATTTGGAACCAGCTAACAACATACACAGTGTATGGGTGCAAAACGCCCTGAAAGGCGATAGCAAGGCTCAATCGCATTTGTATCAGCAATACAGTAAGGCAATGTTTCATATCTGTACTAGAATGACCGGAAATAGAGAGCAGGCAGAAGACGTTTTACAAGACGCATTTGTACTAGCTTTTAAAAATCTACACCAACTTAAAGATGCTGTTCAGTTTGGTGGATGGTTGAGGAGAATTGTGGTGAATGAATGTATTCGGTTCAGTAAAAAAACGATTCGCTGGCAAGAATGGGAAGACCATTTCGAAGAGATAGCAATGGATGATAGTTCGGCTTGGTGGAAAACGGTTGACCTGAATATGGTACACCAACAAATCAAAGCCTTACCCGATGGATGCAGAGAAGTATTTAACCTTTATGCAGTAGAAGATTTATCGCACAAAGAAATTGCCAGTCAACTCGGCTGTTCTGAATCTACCAGCAAGAGCCAGTACCATAGAGCAAAACAATTATTAAGAGAACGCATTAATGCACAAATGGCTTTACATGGATGAGTTAAAAAAATACTTACAGTCACATAGAGACCAACTGGGTTCAGAAGAACCAAGTGATCAAGTGTGGATGGGTATTAAAGATACCATTGCCCCAGAAAAAATAATTTCCATGAATTTGATGACTCGTTGGATTGTTGCGGCTTCCGTAATCCTATTAGCTGGCATTGGCATCTGGCAGAATTATCAACCTTCTAAAACAACGGAACCATTGGTAAAACAAGTTCCTTCTATTGAACACGCAGAACCAAGCAGCGCCTCTTCCAACATCATTGATACCATTTCAAAAAGTATTACAGCTGCTTTGAAAGTTCCTGAAAAAAAGTTAGCCGAAAACAGAAGAACCTTCCCTTCCGCAACGCCCATTACCACTATCCATACAGTAAATGAACTCAGCAATGCTGATGAGTCTAAAATGGAAATGATGGAAAGCAGTTTTACACAGGTCATCAATTTACAAAAAGCAAGAATTAGTTCCACCCCACTCTATGCAGAATCCCCCAGTTATTTTAAAGACTTTCCCCTCCAAATGAAACAGATGGAGAAAGACGAAAAACAAATCAAAATAGACATACGCAAAAACGGCATGAACGATCAACTGCTGGATCAACTGATCAATGTATACCAGCAAAAATTGAACATGTTGAAATTATTACAAACAGAAATGCAAAAACTCAACACACGCTACAAACAAAATCGCGTGGCTGTAGACACCGTTAAAACTTATTACTTACATCTTTAAACAATTCATATGCATCCCTTATTCAAGCGTAATTTAAAAACTACCTTAGTTGCCTTATTCATCTCTGCTGGCTTGTTTGCACAGGAAACAACAAAATCTAGTGAAGAAGCTAAAGTAAAAACGGTTCAAGGATATAAACTGTCTGCCACTGACAGGCTTGCTCCAATTTATGTTAATGGATATGCTACTCCTAGCAGAAAAAATATTGATCCAAAAGATTTAAAATCTAAAGAGATCAGTACGGAAGTAAACGCTTCTAAAGCTATGGATGTCTATATCGAAAACAATAACCGCACTTTAGAAATTAAAACATGGGACCAACCAAAAGTAAAACTAGTAACCACCATTTACTACGAAGGTGAAGAAGGCACTAAGGTTTCAGACGACGAGTGGTTTGAAAAACTAAACATTACACTTCGAGCTACAGGATCTTCTATTAAAATCAAATCAGGCACTATTGGTAGTGGTAGCTATTCTATCAATGGTAATTCTTTTGGCTGGAGTAGCAGCAGTGCTGGCAGAAGCGATATGGCCGTTTTTAATGAAAAGGGACAAAATATTGGTACCCAATCAAAGCTAAAACGCAATGTGACTATCTATGTTCCCAAAGAAAATAAAGTAGACATTGAAACCAAATATGCAGAAGTATTGGTTTCTGGGAATTTGAACAAACTTAATGTGGATATTACTAATGGGGGACTAGAACTTCAAGACGTAACCAACCTCACACTACGTTCTAAATACGCCAATGTTTCAGTTGGAAATATTAAAAACGGAGAAGTTGAATTAATCAATGGTCGATTTATTGCTAAAGACGTAGATGACCTTGACTTGGATACTAAATATGCAACTATTGAAGCTGTTTTAGTGAAAAAATTGGTCTTGCGCAGCACCAATGACGAATATGAAATTGAAGAAGTTGGTAGCCTCCAAGGTAGAAAGAATTATGGCAACCTACGCATTACAAAACTGAATAATTCCATGGAATTAGACGGTACCAATGCCGACATCAAAGTGCGCAATATTGCTCCTTCTCTTGAAAATATTCGCATCAATAACAAATATGCCGATATCCGCTTGCCTATGCGTAACGTAAAAAATTATTCCGTACTGTATCAAGGCGCTTATAGCACTGTATACGCAGGCTTTGAAAAGAAACCTGTAATTGATAATTCAACCAAAACAGATCAGGGATCAGCATCTGCTCCAAAACTTAATAAACAAGAAGATGCCATTGCTGAAACCATTCGTGCAGCTAATCGCGCGGTTAGGGCAGCACAATTTGAAGAGGGTGGATCCGACAGTCATTTTACCGCATCAGTTGGAGACGGCAAAGGAGCCAAACTAGACCTTAAATGCCAAAATTGTACCGTAGATTTTAAATAATAGTCAATTGATTCGATTGATTTGATCGAATACCTATTTCTACTATTGTTGTTAACCCATGTGCCCCTGATTCTTCGGGGGCACTTACATTTGATAGCATTCCCTTAGCTTTGCTGATTAGAAATAATAGTCTATTTTTCCAATATGTCTGAACTATCTACCTTCCTTTCCATCCTTGGCACCCTGGTGATGATTGGTTTTTTTGCAGGCTACGAAATAGCTTTTGTTAGCGCCAATCGACTCAGTATTGAATTGAAAAAAAAGCAGGGCAAAAAAAGCGGACTGATTGTGGCCAATTTCATGGAACATCCCGCTAAATTCATCGGTTCTTGTTTAATTGGCCTCAATATATTTCTAGTTATCTATGGCCTGCTCTTTGACGAATTATTGAAAAATATTGCCTGGCGTCCTATCAATATCAAAAATGATTTCATTCAACTCATAGTGAATACCTTGCTTTCCACTATGGTTGTATTGGTATTGGGCGAATTCATTCCCAAAGCCATTTTCAAAGCACGCAACGACAGTTTGATTAGCAGGTTTGCCCCTATTGCACAATTCTTCTATACTTTGTTTGAACCCGTTGCAAGCCTTTTTGTAAATATTTCACATTGGATTCTGAAATACGTTTTTAACGTACGCATGAACGATAAAAATGAAGCTTTCAATAAAGTTGACCTGGAACATTTTTTTCAACAAACCAAGGAACAGGACGAAGAAAAGCCCGAACTCAATACAGAGTTATTTGAGAATGCATTAAGCCTACCCATGGTTAAAATTCGCCAGTGCTTAGTGCCTAGAACAGAAATTGAAGCAGTAGAAATACACGACAGTATAGTAGAATTAAAAGCACATTTCATCCATACCCAAATGAGCAAATTGGTGGTATATGATGACAATATTGACAATATTTTGGGTTATGTACACCAACTGGACCTGTTTCAAAAACCAGCAACCATCAAGTCTATCATGCACCCCATGATGGCTGTTCCTGAAAGCATGAGTGCCACAGACCTCATCAATAAATTTACCAAAGAACGCAGAAGCATTGCTTGGGTAGTGGATGAATTTGGTGGAACAGCTGGTATTGTTACTATGGAAGATTTACTTGAGGAAATCTTTGGAGAAATCCACGACGAATACGACACAGAAGAATTTGAAGAGAAACAATTAACAGACGACGAATTCTTGTTTAGTGGCAGAATGGAACTCGACTACCTGAACGAAAAATATAAAATGGACTTCCCCATTGCCGACTTTGAAACCCTCAGTGGATACATTATTAACGAACACGAAACCATTCCTAAATTAAAAGAAACCATCATTATTGGTCATTACAGATTCGACATCGTTGCAGTTAGCGAACGACGTATAGAAATGGTTAAAATGAAGATTTTGAAATAAAACATTCCATGGCATTATTTAATAGAAACCCCGATTCAGAAAAAGCTGAGATGACATTTATTGATCATCTGGAAGAACTTCGTTCTCATATTATTCGCTCCGTTTTAGCCATTTTAGTGATGGCTGCGGTGATTTTTATTTACCGCGACTGGGTCTTCGATTATGTCATTTCTGGCCCTATTAACCCAGATTTCATCAGCTATCGGGCACTATGCAATTTCAGTCATTGGGCACATTTGGGACAAACTTTGTGCATGCCTCCCGTTAAAGTAGAAATGCAAACAAATACATTTGGTGGTCAGTTCTTAGGAGCCATTTCCATTGCTTTAGTAGGCGGCGTCATTGCAGCTTTCCCTTATATCTTCTATGAATTCTGGCGCTTTGTAAAACCAGCACTTAAAGATGTTGAAACCAAGAATACCCGATTTATTATCTTCTGGGTTTCCTTCTTTTTCTTTTGCGGTGCGGCTTTCGGATACTTTTTACTAGGCCCTTTTACCTTTAATTTTCTGGGTGGGTTTCAATTAGGTACCAAGGGTATGCTAACAACACGTCCTACTTTTGCAGATTACATGGACAACCTCACCAATATTATTCTAGGTTGCGGTCTGGCTTTTGAGCTGCCTGTATTAGCCTTTATTTTAACTAGAATTGGACTCATCACACCTACCTTTCTACGCAGTACCCGCAAATATGCTGTAGTGGTTATTTTGATTGTGTCGGCTTTTATTACACCTAGTCCCGACTGGATGAGCCAACTGATTGTCTTCATCCCCTTATTCCTTTTGTATGAGCTAAGTATCCTTGTTTCTGCAAGGGTGTATAAGAAGGAACAAGCTAAAGAAAAAGAAGAATGGAGCTAGTCTAATTACGCTTTATCCATTCGTACATTTTTTAAGGTTTGATTCAGGCAATCTATTAACTTCGGCACTTAAAATTTAGAGATGTCCATTGTTTTCGACAGTAACAAACCCATTGGCATAGGTAGCGACCATGCAGGTCTGGAATATAAGCAGTTTCTTGTAGAATGGCTTACTTCAAAAGGACTTGCTGTAAAAGATTACGGAACCTATACGGCAGACTCGGTGGACTATCCCGACTACGCTCACGCGGTTGCAACAGCCGTTGAAAATGGCGATGCGGCTTGCGGCATACTTTTATGCGGTAGCGCCAACGGAGTGGCTATCACCGCCAATAAACACCAACAAATACGTGCCGGACTTTGCTGGCAGAATGAAGTGGCTTTGCTCATTCGTAAACACAATAATGCCAATATCATTTGTATCCCAGCCCGTTTCGTTTCCGTACACGTTGCACAGCAAATGGTGGAAATATTTATCAGTACTGAGTTTGAAGGTGGCAGACACGCCACAAGGGTTAATAAAATAGCATGCGAATAATTCACATTTAAAAAGAACACATGAAAAAACTGTTGCTTGTATGTTTGCCTTTGATAGGCACAATGGCTTTTGCTCAAAAAGCAGAAGACCTCACTAAATTCGGCGCATTGATTACCGCCCAAGGTTTAAAAGAAAAACTGACCGTGATTGCTAGTGCTGAAATGGAAGGTCGTGAAACTGCATCGCCCGGACAAAAAAGAGCCGCTGCCTATATTGAAGCGCAATTCAAAAAAATGGGATTAAAGCCAGGCAATGGCGATAGCTATCAACAAGTTTATCCAGTATATCAAGATGCTTTGACTGCAAAAAAATTATCTGTAAACGGTAAAGTGTACGAGTGGGATAAAGAATATTCCTTTACGCTTCAATCCATCGGTAATGGCTTTTTCTCATACAGCAACACCGTTTTTGCAGGCTACGGAATTGTTGACTCTGCTAACAAAATCAACGACTATGAAAACCTTGATGTGAAAGGTAAGATAGTATTGGTTTTAGAAGGTAGTGCTGCTGCTAGTCCAGCTCCAACAGCAGGCGGTGGAAGGGGTATGAATATGAGTCCTTCTTCTTCTTTTGCAAAATCACGCGCGGCAATGGCCAAAGGTGCCGCAGGATTGTTGGTGGTTTCGGCCGACTTCCCCCGCAAAACAGCAACTGCCGTAAAAGGTGGTATGTACTTGCGTAAAAATGACGCCACTCCATTTTTGATGGCAACCATTTCAACTGAAATTGCTACTGCTTTAACAGGTAGAACCAAGAGTATGACAATGGCTGATTTGAAAGGATTAAAAAAAGGAGCTTATGTGGCTGAACTAAGCATTTCTGCCACTAAAACAACAGATAATTTAGAAAGTAGCAATGTAGTAGCACTATTACCCGGTACCGATAAAAAAGACGAATATTTATTTGTTACGGGTCACTACGACCACCTCGGTAAAAGAGGCGATGTGATCTATTATGGTGCAGATGATGATGGTTCTGGTACCGTTAGCGTGATGCAAATGGCTGAAGCTTATGCTGCAGCTGCTAAAAAAGGTAAAGGCCCAAGAAGAAGTATCGTATTCATGACCGTAAGTGGTGAAGAAAAAGGCCTTTGGGGTTCTGAATACTATTCAGAACATCCGATCTATCCAATTGAAAAAACTACGGCTGATTTAAATATCGATATGGTTGGCAGAGTAGATACAGAACGCAAAACAGCAGATACTTTGAACTATGTGTATGTGATTGGTCATGATAAATTGAGCACCGACCTTCCCATCATCAATGAAGCTGCTAATAAAATGTCTTCTAATATTACTTTAGACTACAAATTCGATGACCCCAACGATAGAAGCAGAATTTACTATCGTAGCGACCACTACAATTTTGCTAAAAAAGGCATTCCAATATTGTTCTTTTACGATGGTATGTTGTTGGCTGATTACCACCAACCATCTGACACTATCGAGAAAATTAATTTCGAATTAATGCAGAAACGCGTTTCGATGATTTTCTATACTTCATGGGAAATCGCCAACAGAGACGCCATGTTGAAGCGCGACCTTAAATTGAATATGCCAGGACGCTAAGCTTCGCAAAAAAGCCGCCACGATAATCCGTGACGGCTTTTTGCTTTTCAACTATTTTTGACTTTTGACTTTTGACTTTAAATTTACCATCCTAACAAATAAGCAAAAATCAACGGTACAACTATGGTTGCATCACTTTCCACAATATATTTAGGCGTATGAATATCAAGCTTACCCCAAGTAATTTTTTCATTAGGAACAGCTCCTGAATACGATCCATAAGATGTTGTGGAATCACTGATCTGACAGAAATAACTCCAGAAAGGCACGTCATGCCATTCTAAATCCTGATACATCATTGGCACAACACAAATAGGGAAATCACCTGCTATTCCACCACCCACTTGAAAGAATCCAACTCCCTTTCCACCACTATTGGCCCTATACCATTCGGTTAACCAAACCATGTATTCAATACCCCCTTTTACCGTACTAGCTTTCAATTCATTTTTGATCACATAGCTGGCAAAAATATTTCCGGTGGTACTGTCTTCCCAACCCGGACAAACTATGGGTAAATTTTTCTCTGCCGCCGCTATGATCCAACTATTCTTCGGATCAATTTCATAGTACTGCTTCAAATCGCCCGATAATACCGTTTTATATAAAAATTCATGCGGAAAATAACGCTCACCTTTGGCTTCTGCATCTTTCCATTGTTGTACCAAATGCTTTTGTAAGCGACGGAAAGCTTCTTCTTCAGGAATACAAGTATCTGTAACGCGATTGTAATGGTTCTCTAAAAGATCCCATTCGTCTTGTGGAGTGAGGTCGCGGTAATTAGGCACCCTTTTATAATGGCTATGCGCCACCAAATTCATCACGTCTTCCTCCAAATTAGCTCCAGTACAACTGATGATGGCTATTTTATCTTGACGGATCATTTCGGCCAAGCTTATGCCTAATTCGGCGGTACTCATGGCACCAGCCAGACTAACCAACATTTTTCCACCTTCCAAGAGATGGGTTTCATATCCTTTGGCAGCGTCAACCAGCGCGGCAGCATTGAAGTGGCGGTAATGGTGTTCAATAAATTGAGAAACCGGTCCTTTGCTCATAAAATGATCTTTATTTGAATGTAAAATTGCTTAAAGGGGCAAAAGTAAATTTTTAATGTGAACTGAAAAGATTGAATATTCCGGTATTTGAGAAAGTCAATAATTCTATTGTGATAAATGAAGTATCTTGAAGTTATATCAATGAAGTTATAAATATTGCCATATGTCAAGCTGGGGCCACTATTGGGAAACGAATCCAAAACTTTTTAGGAAAGTGATGGAGAAAAGCACAGAGTTTGTTGCAGAAAAGCTGGAATCAAATCAATTGATTAATCTGTCAACCAATTTATTAGATTTCGGATGTGGACCCGGTTATTTGGCCAATGCCTTAAAAGGAAAAATAAACAGCTATTACGGTGTAGATATTTCTAGTACATACATTGAAATTGCAAAAGACAAATGCACTGAGTATCCGAATTTCTTTTTTCGTGAGTTCCCATTAGCGTTTTCAATCAAGTCATTGACTGTATTGAAACAAGAAGGCAAACAGTTTGATACCATTATTATACTCAGTGTAATTCAATATTTCGAAAAAAAAGATGACGTAATAGAGCTACTAGAAAACTGTAAATTATTATTAAAAGAGGGCGGTAAGATCTTATTGGCAGATATAATTGAAAGCGAAAAAGGGTTATGGAAAGATGTCATAAGCATACTGTTGCATAGTATTAAAAGAGGTTATCTGCTTTCTTTTATTCAATTCCTATTTAGAGCCACCCAATCTAAATATAATTCTTTAAGAAAAATGCATGCTCTTTTTATGCTTTCCAAAGAAGAAATTTTTGAAATAGCTCAGCAATTAAAACTAAAGGTAACCATATTGCCTTGTATCACAGTTCAAAGGAGTAGGATAAGCTATTGTTTGAACTCATAGAAAATATATCTTTGTTGGGCTATGTCATTTTCGCTAAAACAAATAACAAATTACCCATTTTTAAATAACGAGAAAATACTCATTAGGATATACCTGATTGCTTGTGTATTAATAAGTTTGAAAATTGCTTTTTTAGAAAGTTACGATAATTACGATTGTTTTGTAGCCTCTTTTGAACACTTGAAAAAGCAATATGATTTGTATTTGATGTATCCTTTGGAATACCACACAGAATACAATTACAGCCCATCCTTTGCTTTTTTCATGGGGCTATTTTATTATTTTCCAGATTGGCTAGGAATATTATTATGGAATTTAACGCATACTGTTGCACTGCTTGTTGCAATAAAATTAATGCCCATTGAACAAAAGAAAAAAATATTCATCTATTGGTTTTGTTTGATTGAATATATTACTGCAGCTGAAAATGTGCAAACAAATGCTTCGGTTACGGCTTTAATTATGTTGATTTATATTTTTCAAGAAAAAGGAAAGACGTCTTGGTCAAGTTTGTTTTTTGCATTTGGATTTTTCTTCAAAATATATGTACTAACGGCTGGCGTTTTCTTTTTGTGTTATAAAAAAAGAGGCGCATTTATGTTGAAAGGGCTATCCTGGGCAATTTTGTTTTTTGCATTGCCATTATTAATCGTTTCTTTTGATCAATTGATTTTTTTATACCAAAGTTGGTTCCATCGTTTGCAATTACAAACTATTAGAGATTCATTGAGCTTAATAGGTTTAATTGGTATGTTTAAATCCATTCAGATAGATCAGGGGTGGATTATTTTGGCAGGAACCCTTTCTATGTTAATTATATTATTCAAAAAAGAAGTATACCAAAATAGCCAATTCAGGCAATTATATTTGGGTGGAATTTTACTATTTACTGTTGTATTCAATCCTGGTGTAGAATCGCCTTCGTATATTATAGCAGTAGCTGGAGCGGCTATTTGGTATATTACTTTAGATCGATTAAAATGGCATCAATGGTTAATGGTCTTTCTCTTTGTTTTTACTTGTCTTTCTCCTACAGAAATATTTCCTAAATCAATACGAGAAGATATCCTAAAACCTTACCATATCAAAGCAATTCCTTGTATTATTGTTTGGGCAGTTTGTATGTTTGAATTATTTACTTGGAAGAAGCAAGTATCCCATAAAGGCAACACTTTATAAGCTTTACTTTGTTTTATTGCCTGTTGTACACTAATTTTCCATTTGCTAAGTAACGTTTTTGGTAAACTGTTATCTCATGAATAAAAGCATCACCATTGTAGTTCCAGCTTGCAACGAGGAAGGAAATATTCCTGTCCTAGTTGCCGCATTAAAGCAGGTCTTGGATCCATTGAAAGTAGCTTATCATCTAGTATTTATTGATGATGGAAGTACCGATGGTACAATGGCTGTATTAAAACATTTGGCAAGTACTAATGAGCGTATCCAATATATTTCACTTTCCAGGAATTTCGGGCACCAGAATGCCTTAAAAGCTGGTCTGGACATGGCTGATGGCGATTGCGTGATTATGATGGATGGAGATATGCAACATCCCCCAGAATTAATTCCCATTATGTTAGAACAGTGGGAGCAAGGGTTTGATATCGTTTATACCATTCGCAAAGACCACCAAGACATGCCCCTGATGAAGCGTAAAACATCGAATATGTTTTATAACCTCATCAATAATTTATCAGATATAGAATTAGAGCCAGGCACCGCAGATTTTAGGTTAATGGACAGAAAAGTGGTGGCTGTTTTTAAAGAATTTAAAGAAACGGATCTTTTTTTAAGGGGGCTAGTAAAATGGATGGGCTTTCAACAATCAGGAATAGAATATGAACCCGCTCAGCGATTGGAAGGGAAGTCGAAGTACACATTGAAAAAAATGATTCGCTTTGCATTGCAGGGCATCACTTCATTCAGCACTAAGCCCTTGTATATTGCTACCTATTTGGGTTTTAGTTTTTCTTTGATTTCACTTTTATACATTCCCTATATTATTTATAGCTATTATTTCGGCCATGTCATATCGGGATGGACATCCATGATTGCCACCATTGCATTTTTTGGTGGCTTGCAACTGATGATTTTGGGCATTATTGGCATGTACCTAGGTAAGTTGTTTTTGCAAAGCAAACAAAGGCCACATTATATTGTGAAGGAAACCAATATCCCATGACACCACAAGTATTGTTGAGTTTTGACTTGGAGGAATTCGATATGCCCTTTGAATACGATTTTGCCATAAGCAAGGAAGCGCAGATGAACGTAGGTAAAGCAGGACTAGACGCCGTCATGCCCCTAATTGATCAGCATCAAGTGTCCACTACTTTATTCACTACCGCAAATTTTGCTGCCCATTATCCAGCAGCCATTCAAAAGCTAGCTATTAATCATGAAATTGCCTCACACACTTATTATCATTCTACATTCAAAAACGAACACTTGTTGGAGTCCCGAATTTTATTAGAAAAGATCAGTGGAAAAGCAGTGACTGGTTTAAGAATGCCAAGGATGCGGCCCGTTGAAATGGCTGAAGTAATCAAAGCTGGATATACTTACGATTCTTCTATTAATCCAACATGGATTCCTGGAAAATACAATAACCTACACCTACCCAGAACAGTTTATCAGGATCAAGGCATGACGCGAATACCCGCATCTGTTTCACCCGTTTTTAGAATCCCATTATTTTGGTTGAGTTTTAAAAATTTCCCTTACCCCATTTTTAAAAAATTGACACTAGATACATTGAAAAAAGATGGATACCTATGCCTCTATTTTCATCCCTGGGAATTTGTAGACATAAGTTCCTATGGAGTTCCCGCTTTCACTAGAAGAAAATGTGGTCAACCCTTATTAGATCAATTGGATCTACTCATAACCGACCTCAAGAAAATAGGCGTTGGTTTCAGTACCATACAAGAATTTCTAAACAAAAGGCTGCCCTTTTGAGACAGCCCTTTTATTCAATCAGGTTTTCTTAATCTTTAGAAAGTCCTTCAAACTTGCTGACAGTTCCATATAAGGATACTACCAATAATTTTTTATGCTTACCGTCGTTTAAGTAAACATAATAATTTTTCTCGCCTTTGTGCTCAAACTCAATGGCGGTGGTTACCGTATACTTTTTATAGTCGTTCTTGATTTTTTCAATAGCATTAAGCGGCAAGCTTTCAAAATTTGTCTTTCTACTTACGCCAAACAATTCGCCGTCATTATCAAAAAAGGCTTCTACTTCAATGCCACTGATGGTAAATGTAGCCTTGGTGAACTCGTTTTTTATGATCCAATTTACAGAAGATGCCGATTTGAAATTGGCATTGAAAGTGTTCAGTACTTTGTAATTTACTTTACTGGCATCAGAAGCAAAAATGTCTGAAGCAAATGCACTTGTGGCGATGGCTGCAGTAAACAATACTGCAAAGAATAATTTTTTCATGACTGGTTTTTTAGGTGTTGATTGGTTTGTTTTGACAGATCAAACATAGAAAGCAGGCCCCATTTATTTTTTGAATAATGATGAAGTTTTTTTTGTGGGTGTACGGTTTAGGATGAATGGTGTTAAAATGGGCGTTAACCTAAGTTAAAGAAATGATGAAACCCTTTGCTATGGCGGATAGCAGCGGAACTTATAAAGAAATCATAAAATGAGGTTACGAGTAGGTTAATTATTAAAAGCGGTTTTAACGTCGGTTAACATTTCCTATTTCATCGAAATGCAAAAACATATATTTGTACTTTCCAAGTAATAGGACAATACACTTATTAAGTAAAGCAACAATTATATGAAAAAGTTTTTCTGTTTCTATGCTGCATTCCTGCTAATACAATCTATTCATGCACAAGAAATAACTGGCAGTTGGCAAGGCTTTATCAGTGTAGGTAATACTAGTATTCGTTTTGTCATGAATATTAAAAAAACAGCTAGCGGATATGAATCAACTTTTGATAGCCCAGATCAAAAAGCATTCGGAATACAAGGAAGTAAAACAAATCTTGTAGCTGATAGCATTCTCACTGAAATACAAATCATGAAAGCTGGCTACCGTGGTAAATGGGATGGTAAAGACAGTATTACGGGTACCTATCAACAATCTAATCGGTTCACTCCTTTAAATATGAAACGCCTTAACGAGCGTGATATACCCAAACCTCCCCCTACTGTTGTTAGACCACAAACCCCCAAGGAACCTTTCGGATATTTTGCTGAAGAAGTCATTTATAAAAATGCCGACCAGTCTATTCAATACAGCGCTACACTTACCAAACCTAGCCAGGGTGAACATTTCCCAACAGTTATCCTCATTTCTGGCAGTGGCACACAAGACAGAGACGGCACCATGTTTGGCCACAAGACCTATGCAGTACTGGCTGATCTGCTCACCAAACAGGGTATTGCAGTTTTAAGGGTTGATGATAGAGGTGCGGGAAAGTCTACCCTCGGTCCCAATCCCTTACACCTCACCTCTGTTGATTTTGGAATAGACGTGGCCAATAGTATTAATTATTTAATCAGCAGACCAGATATCGATAAAAATAAAATTGGATTAGTAGGACACAGTGAAGGGGGTATGATTGCCCCCATGGTTGCTGTTAACAACAAATCAGTTGCGTTTTTAGTATTACTTGCAGGACCAGGTCAAACAGGCTTAGACATATGGAACTTTCAAATGCGTCGTTCTTTTATCAAATATAATTTGAATGTATCAGACCAATTAATAGCTGCAGAATTGGTAAACAACATGAATCTGCCATTTACAAAATATACCGAACTCAATGCAGTTCAAATAGAAATGAAAAGCACCTATGCAGATTGGAAAAAACAATATGCTGACAGTATTGAGAAAAAATTATTTATTACACCAATTGAGCCTGTCTTTCTGGCAATGGCCAACCAATATACATCTGGATTATATTGGCTAAATTATTTCTTAAACTATCAACCTGAAAAAAATCTGCAACAACTAAAAATTCCAGTATTGGCTTTGAATGGTGAAAACGATATTCAAGTTTCCTGTGTAGAAAACCTTATCGCAATTGAAAAAGCATTAAAAAAAGGAAAGAATAAACATTATAAAATACAGGCATTGCCTCAATTGAATCATCTTTTTCAAACCGCTAGTTCAAAGGTTCAAACTTATGATACCATTGATGAAAGTTTTTCACCAGATGCCGCTAAACTGATTGGGAACTGGATATTACATGATGCTACAAAAAAATAGTTGCTTTTAAACTTTAACTTGTACTATGAATTTATTGGCCCATGCCTATTTGTCTTTTCAACAACCTCATTTGTTGGTGGGCAATATGATTAGCGACTATGTAAAAGGTAATAAACAATACAATTATCCCATCGGCATACAACAAGGCATTCGCTTACACAGGCAAATCGACCACTTTACAGACCATCATCCTGCCACTTACAAAGGCAAACAAGTTTTCAAGCCTGCAGTCGGATTATATGCAGGTGCATTTATGGATATTGTTTATGACCATTTTCTTGCTTTAGACAAGAATGAATTAGACGAAAAAGGGTGGCAATCATTTGTATCCGAGGTTTATGATCAATTACAGCAACAATCGGAACATTTGCCAGAACGCTTTTCCCCCATGTTGCCCTATATGCAATCGCAAAATTGGTTATTCAACTACCGATTTACCTGGGGTATTGAAAAGAGTTTTGGTGGCTTAGTGAGAAGAGCCAAATACTTGGAAGATTCTAGTGCTGCTTTTTCCATTTTTGAAGACAACTATTCATTTCTGCTGGAATGCTACCAGCAATTTTTCCCTGATGTTAAAAGTTTTGCAGAAAATGAATGGAAGGTTTTGCAGAACCTTTAGGAGCTTATCTTTGTTGATACCCTTTTAACCAAAGAATACTAACTATGCAAAAAATCACCCTCTTCTGTTGTTTGTTAATTTCCTTATCTGCTTTGGCACAACCAAAACCTACTGAACTTGATAAATCACCAATGGATATGGGCTATTGGCCCGCCAATTATCCCATCCTGAAAATGAGTGGAAAAGCTAAAGACCAGCCAGTTGCACGCGTCATTTATGGTAGGCCTTTGAAAAATGGTCGGAATATTTTTGGGGGCATCATCAAATACAACGATATCTGGCGAATGGGTGCTAACGAAGCCACCGAGATTGAATTTTTCAACAACGTAAAAATTGGAGGTAAGGCCGTTGCTAAAGGGAGATACACATTGTACTGCTTGCCCACTGAGAATAAGTGGACACTCATTCTCAATAAAGACAATTTCTGTTGGGGTAATTTTACTTACGATGCCAAGAAAGACTTACTGAGAACAGAAATTAATGTGGAGAAAAATACCGAAAACGTAGAAGCATTCACCATCTATTTTGAAGATACCAAAACCGGCGCCAATATGGTCATTGTATGGGACGACGTTAAAACCAATTTACCCATCACCCTTGTTGCCGAATCAACTAAAAAGAAATAACATGAGCCAAAGTAACCATCAGCCAGGAAGTAGACTAGGTACAATATATATACACGCAGGTGCAGAACCAGACCCTTCTACCGGAGCAATTATGACTCCCATTTATCAAACCTCAACCTATGTACAGGAAGCACCAGGCGTGAACAAAGGATTTGAATACGCAAGAAGTCAGAATCCCACTAGGAAGGCTTTAGAAGAGGCTTATGCTCAATTGGAAGAAGGAAAATTCGGACTAGCATTTAGTAGTGGTGTGGCCGCAACAGATGCGGTGATTAAATTACTTTCTCCGGGCGACCAAGTCATTGCCGCCAATGATATGTATGGTGGAACATACCGACTTTTCACCAAAATATTTGCCAAATTCGGCATTCAGTTTACTTATGTTGATACTACCGATGTAAACAATATTAGTCATGCCATTACTCCAGCAACCAAATTGATCTGGATTGAAACACCAACAAATCCTTTGATGAACATAACAGATATTGCTGCTGTAGCTGAAGTAGCAAAAAAGGCTGGTGCCCTACTTTGCGTGGACAATACATTTGCTTCACCTTATTTGCAAAATCCATTGACCATGGGTGCAGATATTGTGATGCATTCTGCCACCAAATATTTAGGCGGACATAGCGACCTCATTCAAGGTTGCTTGATGATGAACGATGCCGACTTGAGGGAGCAATTATATTTTATTCAGAAATCATGCGGTGCAGTACCCGGTCCCATGGATTGCTTCTTAGTGCTTCGTGGTATCAAAACCTTGCACGTTCGCATGCAACGCCATTGCGAGAATGGAGAAAAAATTGCACACCACCTACGCAACCATCCTAAAGTGGATAGGGTTTACTGGTGTGGTTTTGAAGACCATCATAATTATGCTATTGCTAAAAAACAAATGCGTGGTTTTGGTGGCATGATGAGCTTTACATTAAAAGATGATAGCGTAGAAAATGCTAAACGCGTGCTCAGTTCTACAAAAATATTCTCACTTGCAGAAAGTCTTGGTGGCGTTGAATCATTAATCAACCACCCCGCATCCATGACACACGCATCCATCCCTAGAGAAGAAAGAATCAAAAACGGACTCACAGATTCTCTCATCAGATTGAGCGTAGGCATAGAAGACGTTGAAGACCTGATTGAAGATCTGGACCAAGCAATTGGGTAACAATTACTTCACTTCAAACCCTTTCGCCAACACATTCTTAGAATCTCCACCCACCATGATAGTAAATGCACCAGCTTCTAGCTGTGTATTGCCATTGGCATCATAAAACGACAAATCTTTACCGCTGAGTGTAAAACTAATCTCCTTACTCTCTCCTGCTTTCAACGCAATTTTCTGAAATCCTTTCAACTCTTTTACTGGCCTCACAATAGAAGCAGTAATATCACGAATATATAATTGCACCACTTCTTCTCCATCGTATTTACCCGTATTCTTTACCGTAACAGTCACTTTCACCGATTCGTTTTTCTGCATACTCGCTTTATCCAATTTCAATCCATCATACTTAAAACTGGTATAACTCAATCCATAACCAAAAGGGTATAATGGATCATTGGGTTGATCGCGATAGCGCGACTTCCAACCCTGATCGCCCGTTTCTGGAATGGGCCTTCCTGTATTAAAATGATTGTACATAATAGGCACTTGACCCAATGCATAAGGAAAGGTCATCACTGTTTTGGCAGATGGATTGTAATCGCCCGCCAACACGGCTGCAACTGCATTGCCGGTTTCTGTACCAAGAATCCAAGTCTGAACAATAGCCGTAGTTAAATCTTGAATATTCGTTAATACCATCGGTCTTCCACTACTCACTAAAGCAATCACTGGTCTGCCATTTTTCTGTAACGCTTTTAACAAGGCAATTTGTCCTTCAGCAATATTGATATTGCCCAAGGCCCTGTCTTCACCTGCCATTTTACCACTCAATCCAATATTTACCACTACTAGGTCTGCATTGGCAGCGGCAGTAACCGCATCGTTTATTAATTGATTACTAGTGGTTGCATCTGCATTATAACCTTTGCTATAAATGATATTAGCCGCCCCAAATCTTTTTTCCATGCCTTCTTTCACAGTAACTGCATCATTTGCAGAACCATTGGCAATCCAAAAGTCAAACATGTCTTCCTTGCTATTGGCATAATGACCAATTAAAGCAATTTTCTTACCTGCTGTAGACAATGGCAAAACATCGTGGTTATTTTTCAACAATAACACAGAACGTTTAGCAGCTTCTAATGCCTGAGCCCTATTGGCTGCATTGAATAAAGTAGCTGCTTCTCTCTCCGCATTTGAAAATTTATACGGGTCGTCAAATAAACCCAATTTGAATTTAAAATATAAAATCCTGCCCACTGCTTCGTCCAGTTGTGCTATCGTAATTTTTCCTTCCTTCACTAATTGAGGTAAATACTTAACAGAAATATTCGATTCCATATCCATCTGACTACCCGCCTGAAACGCTTTTAGTGTAGCATCTTTTTCGTCAACAGCATACCCATGAGAAATCATTTCATTAAAGGAAGCCCAATCGCTTACAAGAAATCCTTTGAAACCCCATTTTTTCTTCAACACATCATTCACTAAAAATTTGTTCCCACTTGCTGGAACACCATCAAATACATTAAATGCATTCATCACCGTTGCAGCTCCCGCTTCTACTGCTGCTTTATAGGGAGGCAAATATTTATTCCAAAGCGCCACACGAGAAACGTCTACATTATTGTATTCTCTACCAGCTTCTACTGCACCATAAACGGCAAAATGTTTCACACAAGCAAGGATATGTTCCGCATCATTTAAATTGCCTTGTAAGCCTTTAACCCTTGCAGCAGCAACACGTCCCCCTAAATAAGGATCTTCACCAGCACCTTCCATCACCCTACCCCATCTTGGGTCATTACTGATATCAACCATTGGCGCAAATGTCCAATGAACACCTGCTGATGCGGCTTCCTTTGCATGCACTGTTGCATTCTTTTCAATAGCAGCCATATCCCAACTTCCTGCTTCGGCAATTGGAATCGGAAATACAGTTCGGTATCCATGTATTACATCATACCCAAACAGAATTGGAATCCCCAAACGAGAACCTTCCACCACTATTTTCTGAATATTTTTTGTTTCAGTAACGCCAACAACATTTAAAAAAGAGCCCACTTGGCCATTTTTAGCCTTTTCGATTTTGGCTTTCTGCCCAGGATCATTCGCAGCTGGACCTGTAAATATGCCCCCATTCAGCTGATTCAGCTGACCAGCTTTTTCTTCCACCGTCATTTTTTGCAAAAGATCCTTTACACGCTGTTCAATGGGAGCTTTGGCATTTTTGTACAATGGGCTACTAACAGATTGATTCGTTTGTGACTGTACTGCAACTGCAAATAGCATGATGACTATAACAGATAGAAGCTGCTTTCTCATATGTTGTATTAATATTAAAATGTAATGTGGCAATCTGCCTTAAAGTTAACTCGGATTCAATCATTTTCCTGCTTATGCACTAATTTCATCATGATTTGCAAAAAAACACTTAGACTTGAGTATTCTTAAAAATAAAGCGTCCATCATTCAATTTTTTAATGAGAAAGTAGACCGCTATAACCAGCCCTCTTTTATAGCATCAGACCCCGTTTGTATTCCTCACTTGTTTAAAAAAAAGCAGGACATAGAAATTGCCGCTCTTTTTGCAGCTGTCTTTGCTTGGGGTAACCGTACAACTATCATTAATAAATCGAAGGAGCTTTTGCAATTAATGGACCTGGCCCCATACGATTTCTGTGTTAACCATCAGGATAAAGACCTCAAAAAATTGTTGCAGTTTAAACACCGAACCTTTAATGCAACAGATCTTTTATACTTCATTTCCTTCTTGAAATTTCATTACCAATCCAACAAAAGTTTGGAATCGGCTTTTTTTCCTGTACATAATCCCAACTTGCAAACCGCTTTATTACTAGTAAGTTTCCCTAACCTTGAAAAAGACCACCGTGTAGAACAGGCACTGATTCATTTTCACCAATACTTTTTTTCATTGGAAGACGCCCCAAATAGAACCAGAAAACATATTGCCACTCCATATAAAAACTCCAGCTGTAAACGCTTGAATATGTTTCTGCGGTGGATGGTTAGAAACGACCAGAAAGGAGTTGATTTTGGTATTTGGAAAAGGATTAGTCCGGCCGATCTAATTTGCCCCATTGACGTTCATGTTGCCAGAGTTGCCAAAAGGTTTCAACTATTAGACCGCAAACAAGTTGATTGGACTGCAGCCCTTGAACTAACCAGCTGGCTTCGTACTTTAGATCCACTTGATCCTGTGAAATACGATTTTGCTTTATTCGGACTAGGCGTGATGGAAAAATATACTTGAATAAAATTTAATTAGAAATCATGCATCATTCAACAGAATTAGAAAAAATAGCAGCACTCAAATTTGACGACTTAGTCATCTACCTCAACGAATTAATTGCTAAAGATTTTTCAAAACTGGTTCACCTTTTATACGCCGTGGATGTTCCTGAAAAGAAATTAAAAACACTACTTGCTGAGCACCCTAATGAAGACGCGGGCAAACTGATTGCTACACTCATGCTAGATCGTCAAGAACAAAAAAGAAAAAGCAGGGAACAATTCAAACAAGCTGAACAGGATATTCCAGATGATGAAAAATGGTGAGTCGTTTGTTGATTCATTAAGACTTTTTTGATGGATAGCATTTAATCTTGATTCAATAAATCATTCACGTCTTTAAATGTATATCCACGTTCTTTTAAATAGACAATCAACTCGTTTAATCGATCATAGAATTTATCTTTTCTTCTAGGATCTGTACCTACATGTATCAATAATATTACTCCGTTCAATTGATGCTTATCCGTTGCTTCAAAATACTTGATCCCCTCCATTATTGTTGCACTACTTTTATAAGCTGCACCCATTTCAGGCCAGGTATAGTCTGCATTACTGGTAGTACACGGCGTAAAGCTTAATAGCGATATGCCTATTTCATTACACCATTTAGCAACAGTATCATTCCACCATTCAAAAGGAGGAATAAAATATTGATTCCCCTTATCCAGCCAATTGTTTCTTGCAATCGCTTCTAGGTTTTTGGTGAAATCGTGTTGAAATTGCCCACGGCTTACTAATAAACTATCCCGTTTATTCCAATCGCAATACAATAAATGTTGGTCTGAATGTGGCCCCAAATAATTTCGCCATTGTGTATAAAGACTATCAATAGCAGTTTTAAAAATTGGGTTCCTATAAAATCTTCCTGTAAAAAAGAAGGAACCAGCAACCTGTTGTTTATCCAAGCTGGCCGTGATTTTAGATAATCCTTCCCCATATTCATCCCCCGTAAAAACTAGTGCAATCTCTTTTTTACGAACATCTCCCCGAATAACAGCCCCATGAGATACCATGGGAACAATTGCAGCACTTTTAATAATGGGTTTGCCCAGTGCAGATGAATCCGTGCTGGTAGCTTTTATTGGCTTTGTTGCTTCCGCCGATTTTGCCGCTAATAGGTAGATCAAAGAGGCAGTTCCATCCATGGTGGGTTCGTTGGTACTGTAGTCGCCATAGTCGTCATGATAAACAGCCATATCACTTTGAAATGCAGCATAGCTGTCGGCATTTTTTAATTGAATGCCAATTAAATTCTGATAAATTGAAGTGTACACAGGTCCATCTACTAATCCGCCATCTATGGGATAATTTTTCAGATGCGTGAAAGCTGAATGAGGATCTATTGGCGTATCCCCATTTGCGGGCAACCCATACACCATGCTTGTTCCCCATGGATTACAACCAAAAAGCCAATCGAAATTAGCCTGTTCCAAAGCTTCATATTTTGCGTCTTTCTCGTAACTGCGATACCAATAACACTGTATGGCAAATGAAGTGGTAAGATTATTGCTGCACCAAGTAAACGGAACCCCTCTAAAAAATGCATTGTGTTTGGCCTTTTGCCATACATCAAAAATCTCATTTTCAAAGAGAAACATTGTTTCGGTTGACATCATATTTGGATGACCATAAATTTTGGCCAACTCATAAGTGCCCAAATTATTAAAAGGATAGAACTGATAATGATGTGCAGTATCCTTACCCATCCAGGTAAACTGCCTACTTGCTGCTAAATAACTAAACCCACTATCCAAATATTTTTTGTTTTTGGATATGCGATATAATTGGGTACCAGCTAAAGCCATATCATCTTTCCAATCATCTTCTTCATAAAAATAAGGCGCACCACCTGGAGCTGTTTGCGCTACACCCGGTTTGTCTAATCCAAATTGATAAGCAGTGAAACTTTTTTCATACAATCGTTTTGCATAAGATGGATGGGTGTTTTTTAATAACTGATATCCCAAAGCAAATGCACTGGAGAATTTACCTGCAGTAGAAGCAGCACCGGTAGCACGGTTTTTATATTTAAAAAGGCCCTGAGGTTTTCCCGTAATGAAATATACGGGTCGTTCAAAACCCTTATTGTAAAAACTATCTTCTTTAGGTATGCGCATAGACCGATGATCGCGGTCGTCCGCCAATTGATTGAACATCCAATCTTTTTTAGGATGCATTTTTAACAACCAATCCAATCCCCCTTTAGCCTCATCCAATAACTCGGCAATTCCATTTTTTCCATCCAGTCCATTTGCTTTTTTTTGTATCAGCAAATTGTTTCGGAAAATCTCTATAGG
>JANOYH010000328.1:0-6502 GCA_031428775.1 Bacteroidota bacterium | reverse complement strand
ATAAAAACTAAAGAAGATTAAAAAGAAGACAAAGGAAGTAAATACATATAATCTAATAGGGTGCAAATAACTGGTCCTTCTTCCAAGGATATATTCTTTTGATAAAAAACCGGGTTTGAATAGAAGGTATTTGAGGGTGCTGAAAAACTTTCCGTCGAAATGAGTGATATCGTATACAAAATGGGTAAGTAAAGACCAAAAGGATTCTTTTGGTTCAAGGTTTTCTTGTCCACATACTTGACAATACCTTCCCAATATTTCAGCATTACAATTGAGACAGTTCTTTTCTTTTCTTTCGGGATGGTGCGACACTTGTTAAGGTTTGACTAAAAATACAGAACTAATCGATTATAGTAGTGATTCTATCAAGATGTTATTTTGAAAAATGAAGGGGGTCAGTGTACATTTGACGCATAATCAGGATTTATGAGAGTTTGCTTTTTGGCACTGGCCATTTTTTGTCTTGGGTCGGTTTCCGGTCAATATTATTTCAATGACCTCATTGCAACACATCAAAGTGTATTGCAGTATCAATTATTAAGGGCCAATAAAGTAAAGAAAATAATTGCCACCAGTTATGAAGAAGACCAATCTCCTACCGAAGGATTTGTCTTAGAACAGGAATTAACTATGGATGGAAAAAAACTGATTACCAAAACGGGCATTAGTTCTGGCAAAACAAGTGACGTAACCAGTTTTTTTGAACTGGGGAAATTAAAAAGGACTCAATCCAATAGTAATGGGATTGATAATAAAATGGAATACCTATTTAATGAAAAGGGCAAACTCATCAAATTAACCCTTACTTCATCAGATACTGCAGTGCGCTATCAAACCCAAGAAATCAGGGAATGGCAATATAATGCCGAAGGGATGCCTGTTGAATTGATTAAAGTTAAAAACAAACGCGACAGTAGCAAAGCCACATTTGTATTTGACGAGCACGGGAATATTGGTGAAGAGCAGTGGACTAGAAAGCAACAAGCCATGGAAACCTATTATTATTACTACGACCAGCTCAAACGTTTAACCGATATTGTAAGGTATCATACCAAACTTCAAAAACTGGTTCCAGATTATGTATTTGAATATGATGAAAGGAGTAAACTGTCACAAATGACCCAATTATCTGGTACTGGCGCCTATTTTACTTGGAAATATCTTTACAATGAAAAGGGGTTGAAAATAAAAGAGACTTGTTTTGATAGTTACCAAAAAGTGGTGGGTAGGATTGAATACAGGTATGAGTTTCATTAACTATTTGTTGTTTTCCATTTTGCTGAAATATGGTCTGGAATGGGGGTTCCCTCTTTTCGGCCGTGCTCCCCTACAAATCCTTCGTGCTCCCTAAAACCCATTTTCAGAAATCTCTGATTGTCAATTACAATTTGCTGCAAACGGATTAATTCCTCTTTTGTAATCGCCTTTTGTCCGTCCAGGCCTATTGCCCTGCCCCAGCGCGGCGCCCGGTTTTGAGGTGGTTTTTCTCCCTCGATTGCATACGATGCCTTTTAGATATTTCACTGATCCCTGCAAATTGAATAACTTCACTTACAGTCACTCTTGGAGACACTAAATAAAATTAAAAAATCCTAACAAATTGATTTACAAAATGTTAGGATTAGTTTATTGTGCCTCAGGCGGGAATCGAACCCGCACCTCCGTTGCTGAAGACAGGATTTTAAGTCCTGCGTGTCTACCAATTCCACCACCAAGGCTGGTGTAAAAAAAATCCCGTTCCGCCTATGCGGGACGGGATCTGGAGCGAAAGACCGGGCTCGAACCGGCCACCCCGACCTTGGCAAGGTCGTGCTCTACCAAATGAGCTACTTTCGCGTCTTAATCAGTTAGCTTTTCAGCCCTGATCTGATGTAAAGAACTAAATTAGGAGTGCAAAAATAGCATTCTGAATTTCCTGACAAAATTTTTCTTCAACTTTATTATTTGTATTCAGGCGTATACTTCGAGCTCCCTTGAATTTCTATATCGGGTTTACCAGGATATCGCTGATGATACATGCGATAACATCCACCCAATACAAAAGCTAAGATGCAAAAAACTTGCAGATAAAATAAGAATCTAGAAGATGATACCCAACTCTTAGTAAAATCTTTCTCGTTGCTGCTATTTATTTCGTTTGACATATTTTTCTTTTGCAGTGCAAAAATAGGATTCACACGGAAATTATAAAACCTATTTTCTAATAATTTCTTGAAAACGGTGTCTTTGTTTGATGAAATATTGCCAAACTACCGAACCTCCATACACGCCATCCAAGCCCAATAAGTGTTTTCGGCCTTTGGAAACTTTTATCTTCCCCGATATGATCCAACCAAATAAAGACAGATGCGCCTTTAAAATGGCAGTAAAAAACGACTTATCCCCTCCCAACAAGCCCTTCCAAGCAGAAATGGCGTCTAAAGCCAATCTTACAGGAAGCTTCCATACAAGTTCCTGCAAGGGTAAATTTTTACAAAGCATGACCAGGTTATTCCTGAAATTCAGGTACACTTTTCTTCCCCCTCTTGGCAATGTACCCGCACCTACATGGTATACCACAGAACTCGGACAAGCCATCACCTTATACCCAGCTAACTGCATTCGCCAACAAAGGTCAATTTCTTCTTGGTGTGCAAAGAAGGATGCGTCTAATCCACCCAATTCATGATACACACTTCCTTTTACAAATAATGCTGCTCCAGATGCCCAGAAAATGAGCTGGGTTTCATTGTACTGACTCCCATCTGCTTCACATACATCAAAAATTCTACCCCTTGAAAAGGGATATCCGAGCGTATCAATGTATCCCCCCGCAGCACCTGCGTATTCAAAGAGGTGTGGATTGAAATAAGATAACAGTTTGGGCTGACAAGCAGCAATCTTATTATCAGACTCCATCAATTGAATAATTGGCTCCATCCAGTCTGGTGCTACTGAAACATCGGAATTGAGTAATACAAAATAATCAGTTGTAATATTTTTTAATGCCCAGTTATATCCTCCAGCAAAGCCCTCGTTTTTCAAATTCATCATCACTTCTACATCTGCGAAATTGGCCCTTACAAATGCCACACTATCGTCAGTAGAAGCATTGTCTGCAACTATAACACGCTTATTGGAATAAGTAGAGTCCAATACAGTAGGTAAGAAATTTTCCAGATGTTGCCGGCCATTGAAATTTAAAATTACGATGGCCACACTGGGCGATGATTGTTGCGACATTTACACGAAAATAAGGTTTGCGCGCAAATGCTAGCTATTCAGTCCCCAATTTATTAGATATCTCACCTCCTTAGGCACGGTATGCACTCTAACAGGAGAAGTTTTTTCTCCCAATCGCACAATAATGATTTTTTTTGATGGAATAATAATTACGTATTGTCCAAGAATACCCCTAGCATAAAATATTTCAGGATGTTCAGGATCTATCCACCACTGGTAACCATAATAATCGCACATCAAACCCTTTTCATCCATTATGCCATTGGCTTTGATTGATTGTACATAATAATTGCTATCAATGATTGCTTGACCATTCCATTTACCACTATCCAACATCAACTTTCCAATACGTGCAAAATCGCGTGCATTAGAATTGAAACAACAATAGGCTTTTTCAATCCCTTCTTTTTTGTCTAAGCTCCATAAAGCAGGATGCTCGGCTCCCATCGGGACCCACAATTTTTTTGACGCATAATCACTGAGCGATGTTTTTGTTGCTTTCTCAAGAATCAATCCCAATAATTGGGTGTCGCCACTTTTATATCGATGCATAGTACCTGGGTCTTGAATCATTTCAACACTTGTAGCAGTTTTATACACATCTTTCCCATAATAAAGTTCTGTAGTAACAGAAGTTGGATTACGATATGACTCATTCCAATTGGTTCCACTGCTCATGGTTAGTAGGTCAATTATTTTGACTTGCTTTTTAGAGCCAATGGTAAATTCTGGAATAAAATCTCCCACAGGCTGATTAACCGATTGAATCTTTCCTTCTTTGATAGCTACCCCAATCAATAAACTCACCAAGCTTTTAGCAATAGAAAAAGAATTGGTGATAGAACTATCTGAATAGCCTTTCCAATATTTTTCAAATACTATGCTGTCGTTTTTGATCATCAAGAGTCCAACTGCATCCAGCTTTTCCATCAGTTCATGGAGCGAATCAGGATAAGCCATTTGCAGATTATTCGATGCCATTGACCATGGCTGTGGGGTGCCTATTTCAACAGGATGGTTTTCAAAAATGGTATAGTCGTCTATATTGGCGTAATTATATACCACGGCTTTAAATAGATAGGTTTTCCCACTTATAAAAGCATATAAGCAGAAAATCACTACTATCAAAAACAACCATTTAAAAATATTTTTGATGAATTTCATATTCGGCATTTAAGGATTTGTTCTAACAATTTACGGCTTTTGTTTCCTGAATACAAGGGAATCCTTATCTTTCCACCGAAAAATAAACTATGCATTTTTTATCGCTGAATCTTGATTTCCTAGACCATCCTTGTTGCTGTATTGCATAAACGGCTTAAGGTGCTTTGTTTAAGTGCCTAATTTATTTCTACTTCATCTTTTTAATTTATTTACATGCATACTAATAGTTTGTCTGAACGCAGTGCAGCATTCCTTGAAATCGAAAACCAATATGGCGCCCACAATTACCATCCACTCCCAGTTGTTTTAGAAAGAGGAGAAGGCGTTTTTTTATACGACGTGGATGGGAAAAAGTATTACGATTTTCTAAGTGGTTATTCAGCGGTAAACCAAGGACATTGTCACCCTAAAATCATTGCGGCACTTACTGAACAAGCAAAAAAACTCACACTTACCTCTCGCGCATTTCATAATAATTTGTTGGGAGAATATGCTCAATACATCACCCAATATTTTGGATACCAAAAAGTGTTGCCCATGAATACTGGAGTAGAAGGTGGTGAGACTGCTATCAAATTGGCGAGAAGATGGGCCTATACCAAAAAAGGCGTTCCAGAAAATAGAGCCAAAGTAATTTTTGCAGAAGGCAATTTCTGGGGACGAACCCTCGCCGCCATTTCGTCTTCAAGCGACCCTAGTAGTTATCACGGCTTTGGTCCATTTATGCCCGGTTTTGAATTGGTACCTTATAATAATTTGGAAGCATTAGAAAAAGCTTTACAAGATCTAAATGTTGCAGCTTTTATGGTAGAGCCCATTCAAGGCGAAGCGGGTGTAGTGATTCCTGATGAAGGCTATTTAAAAGGCGTTAGAAACTTATGTACCAAATACAATGTATTGTTTATTGCCGATGAAATTCAGACGGGTTTAGCACGTACTGGAAAAATGTTGGCATGCGATCATGAAGGTGTACGACCCGACATACTCATTCTTGGCAAAGCCTTGAGTGGCGGCACTTTGCCAGTATCTGCTGTGCTAGCAGATGATGAAGTGATGCTGAATATTCTACCCGGAGAACATGGCTCAACCTATGGAGGGAATCCATTGGCCTGTGCCGTGGCCATTGCTTCTTTAAAGGTATTGAAAGAAGAAAATATGGCTGCAAATGCGGAGGTCATGGGTCAATTGCTTCGCGATGAATTATCAAAACTATCTTCTCCATTTATCACCACCATTCGTGGTAAGGGATTATTGAATGCTATTGTGATAAAACACGAAAATCCAGATGCATCAATGGATTTGTGTTTGGCATTAAAAGAGAATGGGTTATTAGCAAAACCAACTCATGGCGATAAGATCCGATTTGCACCACCTTTACTAATCAATAGAGAACAGATATTGGAATCCGTTGACATTATAGAAAGGTCTTTAAATTGTATTTAATTTTTAACCTTCATTCTCGGAAAAAATCCCATCATCATCATCACAAAAGCAACCACTACCAGTGCATAAAGTGCTGGTAGTTTTTCAGGACATTCTCCGCCCCTACACATAGAGAAAATGATGAAGTTTTTAATGGCCCAAGAAAAATTGATTGTCCCAACAAAAACATTGGTTCTTTTAGCCCATACTTGTTGCACCAAAAAACAAATAACCATGATGATGGTAAAAAATCCATGCGATTTTATTTGACTACCAAAACTGAGTTCAGCACTTGCTCTACCATTCAATCCACTTAATTGAATATTCAAGGAAGGAATAGATACCCAAGGCAGAAAACAGATGCCGATTAAGGCTATTGAGGCCAAAATGCCAATCACTTGAGAATATTTCATAATAATAAAGTTAGTAAAAGTCAATTTGATAATGACTTACAAATGAAACGTTTTACGCTCATTTTCTCCGCAAACCAACAGTCACCTACATTTAAAGACGTTTCTGTCTTTAAAATGATTTTTTCTACACTTTAAGTAATTTAATGGTACAATTAGATTAAATCCTACTTACATTCAACCTTTTCGCGCAAGCCTTACCAGAACTGCATTTCATGATAAAACCCACTCTAGAGCGGGTTTTAAGATTTAGTTTAAGAGGTCCCTAGCGGATGCAATAGCTT
>JANOYH010000327.1:0-12355 GCA_031428775.1 Bacteroidota bacterium | reverse complement strand
AAACGAATGGCTTCTATTATTTAAGTTCTGATTTGGATCGAGTAGAATCTCTTTTAATCAATTCCGATTTTAGCACGATATTTTCATTAGTGATAAGGGTACGTTTCTTATCTAAGTTTTTGAATAATATGGTAGCAGCTTGTTTACCCATTTCAAACGCAGGCTGGGTAATGGTTGTAAGGGATGGGTTTAATAAGGGTGCTGTTCTAAGATTGGAGAAACAAATAACTTTGATTTCATCAGGAATGGAAATGTGAAGGTCATTACACACATAATACACATTTAATGCAAGCTTTTCTATGGAGGCAAAAATCCCATCTGGTCTATTCTTTGTTTGTAATAACTGTTTTATTCTATTGTAGTTGATTTTGTCTTCTGTACCGCACTGCACAATTCTTTCTTCGTTAAAAGGGATATCGTATTTATTCAAGGCTTCTAAATATCCTTGTTTTCTTTTATTGTCGATGGACAGATTTTCCGACAAAGAGAGATAAGCAATATCTCTACAACCTTGTTCAATTAAATGATTGGTTGCATTGAATCCACTTGTAAAATCGTCTGTAGTTATTTTTGCTGTTTCAATTTCATGACAGATTCTATCAAAGAATACAATTGGAATACCCGTATGAATTAAACTGTTTAAATGATGATAGGTTTTTGTGGAAGTGGCTAAAGAAATGATGACGCCATCAACCCTTCCATTTTCTAAATGTTTTAGGATACTTTCTTCTTTTTGAAAGTCGTCATTGGTGATATAAATTAATAAGTGGTAATCTTTTTCTTGTGTAATGGATTCAGCGCCACTTATTGCTTGAATAAAAAAATTATTAGTCAATTCCGGGGCAATAATGGCAATGGTTTTGCTTTTATGGTGTCTTAAAAAGCCGGCATAAGGATTGGGATTGTATCCCATTTTTTGAGCCAGTTCTAGTACTCTTTTCTTGGTTTCAGCACTTATTTCATGACTACTTTTTAAGGCTTTTGAAACCGTTGAAATAGATACATTTAGTTCTTTTGCAAGGTCTTTCAAATTCACTTTAGACATGGCTACAATTTTCGGGATAACAAAGTACTCATTATTACGAAAATCAACTAAAATATTTCCGAAAATTGACTTTAATTAATTAGTAAAAGATCGTAAGATACCCATTTCTAATCCACGCAATTCGGCTAAACCTCTTAATCTTCCAATGGCAGAATAGCCTGGATTTGTGGTCTTATGGAGGTCGTCTAACATTTGGTGGCCGTGATCGGGTCTAAAGGGAATGGAAATTTTCTCTGTTTGTTGCATGAGTAAAAGCTCTTTCATTACTGCATACATATCAGTATCACCTTCAAGGTGATTTGCTTCAAAGAAATTCCCTTCTGCGTCCTTAGTTACATTTCTCAAATGAATGAAATGAATTCTTTTGCCTATTGTTTTTGCCATTGCTGGCAAGTCGTTTAATGGTGATGCACCTAAAGACCCAGTACAAAAACAAACCCCATTGGCTGGGTTATTGACTTTGGTAAGAATCTGCTCAAAATCATTTATACTACTTACAATTCTCGGTAATCCTAAGATAGGGAAGGGTGGGTCGTCTGGATGAATGGCTAGTTTAACCCCACATTCTTCGGCAACAGGACTAATTTCAGCCAAAAACGAACATAGGTTTTCTTGTAAAGCTGCGTGATTGATATCAGTATAAGTTGCCAATTTAGCCCGCATCATGGCTGGGGTTGTTTTGGCTTCTCCAGGAATGCCAAACATTACAACAGCTGCAAGGTCTTCTAATTGTTTATCACTATACGCTGCATGTCTTTTAATGGCAGCTTCTAACACAGTTTCATTATAGGATAATTCAGCGCCAACTCTTTTCAACACAAATAAATCGAAAACGGCTAAATCAATCCAATTAAAATATAGCGCCAATGAGCCATCTTTCATAGGATGTTTCAAAGAAGTGCGGGTCCAATCGTTTACCGGCATAAAATTATAAGTAATAATAGGGATGCCGCCCTTTGCTATGTTACGGATAGATGTTTTATATTTTTCTATATATTCTTTGTACGCGCCAGTTCTTGTTTTTATAGATTCATGTACGGTAATGCTTTCAACAACAGCCCATTCAAGTCCTTCTTTTTCAATGATGGATTTTCGCTCCAAGATTTCATTTAGTTCCCAAACTTCGCCATGTGGCACATGGTGTAGTGCCGTTACTATTCCAGTTGCACCTGTTTGTTTGATATCTTGAAGGGTTACGGGGTCATTAGGACCAAACCATCTCCAGGTTTGTTTCATTTGGTAAGTCTCCATTGCATTTTATTTATTGCAGCATCAATAGGTTGTCTGCTATTTTTTTGCCATCGATTTATATCGCATCATGGCTTCAATATAATAATAATCAGCATAGGTTAGTGGTACGTCTACTTCTGAATTTCCAGGCCAATGGCCTGTGCTATGTTTTAAAATAAATCCTCCATTCTCTTTTTGTTTTGCAGTATAAGTTGGGGTAGACAATACTTTAATGATTTTTTCAGCGAAAGTAAAATAGCTACTACTGTTTTTTGTATCTGCATAGCCACTTAATTCTAGTAATGCTGCAGCAGTAATGGCTGCTGCAGAAGCGTCTCTATAGGTTGCAGGAATATCTGGTGTGTCGTAATCCCAGTATGGAATATTATCGGCAGGCTTTCTTGGATGGTTCATAATGAAATGCGCTATTTGATTGGCTTGTGTCAAATATTTTTTGTCTTTTGTAGCACGATACATTACGGTATAACCATAAAGACCCCATGCTTGTCCCCTAGCCCAAGCAGAAGCATCTGCATAACCTTGGGCTGTCTTCTTTTCATAAACTAACCCAGTAGTTGGATTGTAGTCAATAACATGATAGGAGCTGAAATCGGGTCGATAATGATTTTTGATAGTAGTGTTTGCATGTGTAACAGCAAGCTTATAATACGAGGAATCACCAGAATATTTAGTTGCCCAAAACAGCAATTCTAGGTTCATCATGTTGTCTATAATAACGGGAAATTTCCAAGTGCCATGATCCCATGATTTAATGCAACCAATAGTAGGATTAAAACGTGTGCTCAATGATTTGGCACTGTTCATTAAAATGTCTTGGTAAGCTTTATTGGGTTGAATTTGATTGGCACTGCCAAAACTGCAAAACATCATAAATCCAAGGTCGTGTGTGCCTTTATTGTATTGCTCTTTTTCTAATAGCTGCATCCTTTTTAATGCCTCATTCAGCAAAGCCGTATCTTTTGAATATTCATATAGATATAATAAGGAACCAGGATAAAAGCCACTAGTCCACCAGCTCGAATTACTGGTTTCTAATTTTTTTGTTGCATAGTATGTTTTGGGTAACACTCCAGCAGGTAAACTCTTGCTTAAGAACTTGTATTGTTCAATCGCTTTTATAAGCGCCGTGTCAATTGTTTTTAATAAGGAAGGGTTGGGTTTTGAACCTAAGTTTTTTTGAGCATAATCCATTTGAGCAATGGACATACCCAACAATAAAAAAAAGCATTTTAAAAATTTGTTCATAGGGTTCATTTATTGAGCAATAATAGTACAGTTTGTTCTTAGTATCGGTTGTATGTAAAAAAGCACGAAAATATATACGAAATCGTTTTCGAAGTATTTGGGGCTTTTGACAGTTAATCAACCTAAATTAGGCCTTCTTGAAAAGCGATTGTTTATGTATATGAAAATGAAGCAACTTTTATTATTGTTTGTATTGTTAGGAATGAATCAGGTAGATGGTTATGCAAAACCCGACCCATTGAAAAATAGTAATGTATTGGTTTATACCAAAAACGGGAAGGGTTATATACACGATAACATTTCTTCTGCAGTATCCTGCATTCAGGATTTGGGGAAATTCTTTCAGTTTAAAGTGACCGTATCTGACGACCCCGCGTTGTTTACAGAATCTTCAATTAAAAATTATAAACTCGTCATTTTTACCAGCACGAATAATGACGTATTTGATACGGATGAACAGCGACTGGCTTTTCGCAGGTATATTGAAGCAGGGGGTGGTTTTGTAGGGGTGCATTCCGTTACAGGTACGGAACGAAATTGGACCTGGTTTAAAATGATGCTGGGAGAAACTTTTTCCTGGCACGCAAATTTTCAAAAGTTCAGTATTAGAAATATGGATCCCTCACACCCTTCTATGGAAGGTGTACCCCTTACCTGGGAGCGAGAAGACGAGTGCTATTTTGGTAAAGAATTGTATCCTGGCATCAAAGTATTGATGGCTCACGATTTGGGCAGCTTAAAAAAAGACCAAGCCGATTTGATTACCAAAAATGCAGGCTCTTTTGCCAACTATTATCCCGCAGTTTGGTACCAGGATTTTGAAGGTGGACATATTTGGATTACCACACTCGGACACAAGAAAGAAAGTTACCAAGACCCTGTTTATAGAAATCATTTACTCCAAGGAATTCGATTTGTTGCTTCACAGTGTAAAGAAGTCAATTATTTAAAAGCAAACGCAACCATTAAAGACGATTACTTAAAAAAACAATAATATGTCAGAAAAAAAATCATTTAACCGTAGAGATTTCATGAAAACTGGAATTAAAGGTGGGGTAGCTACAACATTAGCTATGACAGGCTTTCCGACTATCGTTCCTGCTTCTGTTTTCGGAAAAAATGCGCCCAGTAATCAACTAAATATTGCTGCCATTGGCGTAGGTAGGATCTCGCGCGACCATGATATGGCAGAAACATTGAAATATGACCATGCAAGAATTATGGCAGTTTGTGATGTGGACAAAAAGAGGTTAGAGAATGGGAAAAAATACGTGAACGAGTATTATGCTAAAAAAACAGGAAAGGCGTATGATGGGGTTACCATGTATGCTGATCACCAGGAATTGTTGTTGAATAAAGACATTGATGGTGTACTCATTAGTACGCCCGACCACTCACACGCATACTTAGGCATTCATGCTGTAGAAGCAGGGAAAGACGTGTATTTGCAAAAACCAGCTTCATTAACTATAGCCGATGGAAGGGCTCTGAGTAATGCGGTGCATCGTACAGGTAGCATACTGCAGATTGGAAGTCAACAGCGGTCGTCTAACCAATTTAGGTACGCAGCGGAATTGGTTAGAAATGGGAGAATCGGAAAATTAAAAACGGTGTATGTTGGATTGCCAGGCGATCCTGGTGGAGATGAAGAACCTGAAATGCCCATCCCTGCTACTTTAAATTACGACGCATGGCTTGGCTCAACACCTTATGTATATTATACGGAGAAAAGGGTACACCCACAAAATGATTACAGTAGACCAGGTTGGTTGCGTTGCGAACAGTTTGGTGCAGGCATGATTACAGGATGGGGGGCTCATCATGTGGACTGTGCACATTGGGGAATGGACACGGAATATACTGGCCCAATTGAAATTTCAGGTAAGGCCGGATTTCCAACTAAAGGATTGTGGAATGTACACGGCTTGTTTACAACAGAAGGCATTTATGCCAATGGCGTAAAAATGGTGATCAGTAATGAATTGCCAAATGGAATTAAATTTGAAGGAAGCGAAGGTTGGATCTTTGTTACTCGAGGCAACTATAAAGCAAGTGCAAATGAACCCGTAGTAAATACCGCAAATGCAAAAGCCCTTACAGCTAGTAATGATAAAATTATTACTTCGGTAATTGGTCCAAATGAAATCAATTTATACAGAAGTGAAGAGCAACATGGCAACTGGCTCGATTGTATGCGTTCTAGGTTGCAGCCAATATCGCCAGTAGAAGTAGGACATCGTTCTTGCTCCACTTGTTTATTACACCATGTAGTAATGAAGTTGAAACGTAAAGTGAATTGGGATCCTATGAATGAAAGGTTTCTAAACGACGATGAGGCCAATGGGCTACTTAATAGACCACATAGGTTTCCTTATGAAGTGAAAGGGCTTATCTGAGGTGGAAGTAAAAATTAAAAACTTTACAACAAAATAATTAGCATAATGTATTCTAGGTTATTGTTAGCAGTTGGATTATTCATTGCAATGAATGGAAAAAGTCAAACAAAAGTTACACTCATTACCCTTGATCCTGGGCATTTTCATGCGGCTCTAGTGCAGAAACAAATGTATCCTCAAGTAGACCCTGTTGTATATGTTTATGCCAAGAAAGGCGCCGACCTCAATTTGCACTTAGATAAAATAAAGGGATACAATGAAGCAAAAATAGGGGCTACCAAATGGAAAGAAACAGTATACGAAGGCAGCGATTATTTGCAAAAAATGTTGCAAGAAAAAAAAGGGAATGTAGTGGTTTTGGCAGGGAATAACCAATTGAAAACAGACTATATTTTGAAATCCATTCAGGCTGGATTAAATGTATTCTCAGACAAACCCATGGTCATTGATGAGAAGGGATTTCAAAAGTTAAAAACGGCTTTTGAATTAGCTCAAAAAAAGAAATTATTGCTGTATGATATCATGACGGAGCGTTATGAAATTACCACGCAATTACAAAGGGCTTTGTCTATGCAGCCAGCGCTATTTGGACAATTGCAAAAAGGTAGTTTAGAAGAACCTGCAGTTACTAAAGAGAGCGTGCATCATTTCTATAAATATGTATCTGGTTCGGTTTTAACAAGGCCAGGTTGGTTTTTTGATGTTGCTCAAGAAGGAGAAGGGATTGTTGATGTTACTACCCATTTAGTGGATTTGGTTCAGTGGGAATGTTTCCCAAATGTTCAGCTTAACTATTTAAAAGACATAAAGATTCAAAAAGCAAAGAGCTGGCCTACCACCATTACTAAAGCGCAGTTTTCGGAAGTTACAAAATTGACCGAAATGCCTAAATATTTGGATAAGTACGCTTCAGCTAATAAAGACATCAATATTTTGAGTAATGGCGAAATAAATTATACCCTGAAAGGGGTGCATGCAAAAGTTTCTGTGGTCTGGAATTATAAAGCACCAGATGGAACTGGCGATACCCATTACTCCATTATGCGGGGCACTAAAGCCAATTTAGTGATTAGACAAGCCGCTGAGCAATTGTTCAAACCAACTTTATATATTGAGCCATTGCAGCACAATGAAGCAGTTGATGCTGCAGTTGAAAATGTGGTGAAAATAGTGGCTAAAAACTATCCAGGTATTAGCCTTAAGAAAAATGAAAAGGGCTGGGAACTATTGATACCAGACTCTTATAAAGACGGTCACGAAGCACATTTCGGAAAAGTAGCCGAAAAATACTTGGATTATTTAGAACATCAAAATATGCCTACATGGGAAATTCCCAATATGATTGCTAAGTACTATACTACTACTCAAGCACAAAAACTCGCTTCAAAAAAATAAAATATGCGTAACCAATTTCAAAAATCTGTCCTGTTTTTTGTGCTAGCATTTATGAGCCTATACGCTGCATTTGCACAGGCAAAACCAAATAATTTGACGCTTGGGACGTACAAAACAATTTTTGATATGTTGCGTGATGTACCGGGTCTAGAAGTGAAAGCAAATAATAGCAAATCAGGGGGTACCGTAATTGTAAGAGGCGTTGGCAGTTTGAATAACCAGAAGCCACCCTTGTATGTTGTGGATGGCGTAATATATAACGGAGATATCACCAATATCAATACACAAGACGTAGAAAGCATCAACGTTTTAAAAGACGCTGCAACTACATCCATTTATGGTTCTCAAGGAGCTGGAGGTGTGATTGTGATTAATTCAAAAAAGGGCAACAACTCAGCGACTAATCCCAAAGTGGAGAGTCATACTGAATCTGCTTATTCCTATTTTATAGAACACAAAACTAAACTGAATGTAATAGGATTGGATGAAAAAACAATTGTAAAAGGTGTTATACACAGTCAGCGCGATACGGTACTTGTATTCATGAATAAAAAAAAGGAAATACTAGTGCCGATAAAAAATATTCTACGCGTTGAAATGATCATTGAATAAAAGGGAAAATCCAATAAAGGGGATAGTTACAAAAGAATGATTGTTTCAAAAAGATAATTATTTCGTTTTCGTAAATTATTATTCCAATTACCCTTCTTCACTCACACAAATCAAGCAATTTTGTATAAATAATAGGTTATGGATTCAAAGGAATTATTTTCATTATCAGACAAAGTAATCATTGTAACAGGTGGAACAGGTATTCTAGGAGGTGCTTTTGTAAAAGCAATAGCAGATGCAGATGGAATTCCTATTATCGTTGGAAGAAATGCCGCAGTTGCTGAACAAAGAGCTAATGAAATTATTGCCAATGGTGGTCAAGCTATGGCTATTGTTGCAGATGTATTAGTGGAAGAGGACCTTATAAAAGCGAAAGTAAAAATTCTTGCAAAATATGGTAGAATTGATGGCCTTGTTAATGGCGCAGGTGGCAATATGCCCGAAGGCGTTGTACAGCCGGATGCTGACATTTTTTCCATGAACCTTGATGGAATGCGCAGGGTAATGGAGTTGAATTTATTCGGAACCATTTTGCCTACACAGATTTTTGGATCCGCTATGTTACAAACTGGAGGAGGAAGTATTGTGAATATTTCTTCAGTTAGTTCAAAGCAAGTTATCACAAAAGTATTGGGTTATAGTATGGGTAAAGCGGCGATGGATTGTTACAATCAATGGTTTGCGGTTGAAATGGCTAATAGGCATGGCGATGCAATTAGAATGAACGCCATTATGCCTGGATTCTTTCTCACCGAACAAAATAGAACGTTATTAACAGAACCTGATGGGTCATATACCACAAGGGGTAAACTGGTAGTTCAAAATACACCGTTCAAAAGATTTGGACACCCTGATGAATTAATAGGGGCACTTGTTTTTCTATTAAGTGATGCAAGTAAGTTCGTGACTGGAATGCAACTTGGGGTAGACGGTGGCTTTACCGTTTTTGGTGGAGTTTAGGTAGGAATATAATTGATTAAATAGACGATGATGAGCAATTATTTTTTGACGAATGATTTTTTATTACAAGGGAAAAATGCAAAAAATCTTTACCACGGTTATGTAAAGGAATTGCCCATCATTGATTATCATTGCCACCTTCCTCCTGATGAAATTGCTTCCAATAAACAATTCAAAAACCTGACTGAAATTTGGCTCAAAGGCGACCATTATAAATGGCGCGCGCAAAGAACTTTAGGCGTAAAAGAACAATATATTACGGGTCATTCAACAGACGAAGAGAAGTTTCAACACTGGGCCGAAATTGTTCCATTGACGGTCAGGAATCCCTTGTTTCATTGGACACATATGGAGTTGAAAAATGTATTTGGGGTAACGGAATACTTGAACAAAGATTCTGCATCATCCATCTACCAACACTGTAATGCATTGTTGCAAACCAGTGATTTTACAACCGTATCGCTTTTGAAAAAATTTAAAGTGGAATACGTAGGAACTACCGATGAGCCCTGGGATAGTTTAGAACACCACCAGCAAATTGCAGCCAATCAAATTCCCCTCAAAGTAGCACCTTCATTTAGACCAGATAAAATCCTGTTTATAGACAAGCAAATTGATTTTTTTAATTGTTTGGAAAAACTAGAACTAGCTAGTGGTATTAAAGTAACAGACCTTGCTTCTTTGTTAGATGCATTAAAAAATAGGGTCGACTATTTTCAGGCCAATGGTTGTATTGTCTCTGACCATGGTTTTACACAGATGCCAGGAATGACAAATATTACCGTAAACATGGAAATGGAATTTGTGGGTTTTTTGAAGCATCGCTCCATTCCTTTTTCAGCTCCGGAAAATTTCATGGGATATATCCTTTTGGAACTTTGCAAAATGTACCACCAAAAAGGATGGGTGCAACAGTTTCACTTAGGGCCTATTCGAGATAATAATACAAGACTCAATCAATTATTGGGTGCCAATAGTGGGTTCGATTCTATTGGTGATTTTCCACAAGCCATTAATTTATCTCGTTTTTTAGATGCTTTAGACAAGACAGACGAGTTGGCCAAAACAATCATTTATAATATCAATCCATCTGATAACGAAGTGTTTGCAAGCATGTTGGGGAATTTTAATGATGGTAGTATCAAAGGGAAAATTCAATTCGGTTCTGGTTGGTGGTTTTTAGATCAAAAAGACGGGATGGAAAAACAGCTCAATACCCTTTCTAATATGGGATTGATTAGTACTTTTATAGGGATGATTACAGATAGCAGAAGCTTTTTGTCTTTTCCCAGACACGAATATTTTAGAAGAACATTGTGTAACTTAATAGGCGACGAAATGGATAAAGGTTTATTGCCCAATGATGAACATTGGATGGGAGAGATGCTTAAGAATATCTGTTATTACAATGCGAAAAATTATTTCAATTTATAAATTAAAGGAAGGGTTGATTTTTATTCATCTTATTAATGATTCAACATGTCAAATTCAAGAAGAAATTTTCTAAAGCAATCAGCAAAAGCAGCAGCAGGAACTTATATTGGTTCACTTGGTTTTAGCGCCAAAAGTTATGCCAACATATTGGGAGCGAACGACCGCGTTCGTGTGGGTGTGGTTGGTTTTTCCGATAGGCATCGAAGCTCTCATATTCCACCTTTCATGAAGTTTTATAAGGAAATGAATTTTGATATTGTGGGCGTTTCAGATTTATGGAAAAAACGAAGAGAAGAAGGTGCCGCGTTTTTGAAAGGTAAAATGGGACATGATATAGCAGCATTTAGAAATAACGACGAGCTCTATTCTTCAAAAACAGTAGATGCCGTGTTTATTAGTACGGCCGATTTCCAACACGCATTACATACTATTGAAGCGGTGAAAGCAGGCGTTGATGTGTATTGTGAAAAACCTTTTGCAGAAACGATGGAAGACAATCGTGCTGCTTTAAAAGCGGTGAAAGCTTCTAAGAGTATTGTGCAAATTGGATCACAGCGAAGAAGTGGACCCAATTATACAGCGGCAGCTGACTTTATTCAATCGGGCAAATTTGGCCCCATTACCATGGTAGAACTTACTTGGAATGTGAATCAACCTGGCAGATGGAGAAGACCTGATTTAGTGGCACAGTGTAAAGAAGAAGATTTGGATTGGAAAAGGTTTTTAATGAATAGACCATTTGAAAGTTTTGATCCTCGAAAATATTTAGAGTATAGATTGTTTTGGCCTTATTCATCTGGAATGCCCGGACAGTGGATGAGTCATCAAATAGATACCGTAAACTGGTTTAGTGGATTAGCGCATCCGCGGAGCGTAACTGCAAATGGGGGGATTTATCAGTGGAAAGATGGCAGAAAAAACTGGGATACAACCGCAGCCGTTTTTGAATATGGACCTACTAATGATCCCAACACTGGTTTTCAAGTGGTCTTCATGTCTCGTATGCACTATGGAGATGAAAACCCTAGTGAGATCTATTATTCCAATTGGGGTGAATTAAATTTGATCACTAATAAAGTATCTCCTAAAGGTGGATTGAATGCGCGCATGGCAGCACAAATGAAAATGCAACCCAATTTATTACCAGAACTGAGTTTGTCAGAAATGGTTAAAGTAGAAGCCGGGGCAAATACGGGTGGCGATGTATTAACAACGGCACACGTGAAGAACTGGATGGATTGTATTAGAAGTAGGAAACAGCCAAATGCCCCTGTAGAAGCGGGTTACAATCACTCCATTGCCACTATTATGGCCAATGCAGCTTGTAGAACAGGTGCTAAGATTACTTTCGATGAAAAAACGCAAGAAGTATTGGCTAATGGAAAAGTGTTCAAATATTAATAAAGCAATGTTTCAAAGTGAAAGGGGATTGCCTAATGGGAGTCCCCTTTCTCTTTGTAGAAAGATACTATGACTGAAAAACGCAAAGCCCTGATAGCTGTTATAATGGGGAATTTTTTCTTTGGAACAAGTGTGATAGCGGTGAAGCAAATTAGTCCCACTTTAATTCCAGCTCTTGCCTTGACAACTATAAGGGTAGGAGTAGTCTGTATGCTATTCTGGGGCATGTATTTGTTGAAGCCCGTAAAAATGGGAATTAACAAGAAGGACTATTGGCGGTTAATTCTTTGTGGTATAGCCGGGATTACTTGTAACCAAACATTTTCAATGAAGGGGATGTCACTAACAAGTCCCATTCATGCATCTCTTTTAATTCTTACTTCTCCTATCACTATCGGTTTAATGGCTGCTTGGTTTTTAAAAGAGTCATTGAATTGGATTAAAATTATTGGTTTGTGTTTGGGTATTTCGGGGGGTGTGGTATTGGTTTTTTCAAGAGACATTTCTAGTATAGCAAGCAGTGAACAGGGATTGGGTGATTTGTTTATCATTTTAGGTGCTATCAGCTATTCATCCTATATCATTTTGGTGAAGCCATTAATGGCAAAGTATCAGG